>JBDUBY010000230.1:0-9938 GCA_040003735.1 Parafilimonas sp. | reverse complement strand
TATTTTTATTGATGCAAGATTAGTAATTATTTTAATTCCTACCAAATTAGTAGGAATTTGTTTTTACTTCAACAAGTGATTAGAAAAAGCTCTTACTAAACTGCAAAAAAATAAGCAAAAGGGTTCCAAATTTCGTTTGTTTTATTTTAAAATTTTGAAGATATAATGTTACACGTCATTATAACTTCTTTCTACTAAAGCCATAAACGTATGCTTTTGTATTCTACGGCGAACTGCGGATGAAATCTAAATAATTTATCACTATTGTTTTATACTCGTTATAGCAAGAAGAAAAAAAACAATAAGGCTATCGCAAACTACGTTAAATATTAGTACGTGTTTATTTGCATTCTATAAGAAGGTAAATGCTTTATTGGAACCGCATTGATTGTTGGGGAGCGCTGTGTTTAGATACGAAATTTTTAAAATCTTCACCGTTCTCACGTAACTCCAATGTATTAGGGTCTGTAAATAATCCGCGTGCTCCTATGGTGCCATTTTTATCTATTTCGTCACCACTCCGCCATATTACCATTTGAACATTAGCCTTTATAGAACTTCTTAATTCACTTTCCAGCAAGTCTCCGGATAAATTAATTTGCCCCATTTCGTTACTAATAATATGCAGTGAATCTCTGGATGTTCTTTGTCTTAACCAATCCGTCAGCGTGGTAAGAATATATGATGAATCAAATGTTACAGCATATATAGTTGCAGTATCATGCGATTTGCGATATAATGATGGCGCATAATAATGAAAATTAACATAGTAGTTTTTATAAGTAATTTTCGCAAGTCCAGTGATCACCGAATCCAAAAAATTAATATCAACCCAAAAGTGGTTGTCAGGGTCTTGAAGCTGCTTAATCGTTGATTGAGGAATGCACATGCTGGCAAACTTGTTAGCTTTATCCCACAACCGGGCATCCATTTTATTTACGTATAATAACATTTTAAGCTCTTCGAAAGTAAGCCCGCCATCTGAAATATTTATGTTGTACTTTTTAGCTACTGTTATGGCAGCATTTAACTGATTAATATAATCCTGTGCACTGCCGTAATTATGATGCTCATTCTCTTCTTCGTTAGCGATAACAACCCATAATTGTAAAGAAGGATCTGGCGGTAAATTATTTTTTATAAAAGATTCGAGCGCCTTTTTGTAACGGCCTGTATCGGTTAAAAATGTATCCTGGGCATTGTTCTCCCACTTAAGCGTTGCAATAACATTTATTCCCGAATCGTAGTATTTCTTTAAAATAGGTTTACCGTTATAATCGTCCAAACTAAATGCAGCCGGCCGCACCCAGTTAACACCTACTGCCCTTGCTGCCCCTATTTGATTGCTACACTCACAGATAATACCGAATTGCGTTTGTGATCTTGCTACACAAGCAAAAAAAATTGATAAGAGTAAAAGATTTTTCATAGGCAAATATAAAAAGATATGGCCACCAACAAGAGATTTCGACATCACAATTGATTAACCGGAATGTTCCTTCATGTCCTCATGGCATCATTAAACAAAGTTTGCAACTTCGCTTGTGGTATTGCTGAATTTTTAAACTTCATTTTAGTGCTAAGGTTGAATAAAAGTTACAGGCTTTAATATAGATGCGGAGAAGTTGCAAACTTTCGCCAGACACCCGAACACTTCTCCGAACTGTCAAAACCGGAACGACTTTAGTATAGAACCTGTACATGAACATCAAAGAGTTTAAAATAATTGCCACCAAAGCTTTTAAAATACTTTCAAGTAAAAACCCTTTACGCATTGCTGGGGCTACTGCATTTTTCACAACATTTTCTTTACCTGCAATACTGCTAATTTTTATTGAAGTTATTGGCATTTTTTATAATCCAAATGCCGTTAAGCAAGGGATTTTTACACAACTTATTGCTGTTATTGGAAAAGAAAGCTCTGTAAAAATCTATGGAATATTGAACCAGTTTATAAAGCTTGCACAAAACTGGTTTGCTGCAGCAGCTGGTTTTCTTTTTTTGATGTTTGTTGTTACTACACTTTTTGGTGTTGTAAGAAATTCTATCAATGAATTATGGAATATAGATGTGGAGCGTAAACCCGGTTTAAAGTTTTATGTGCAACTACGTCTTAAATCTACCCTTATCATTTGTTTTGCAGCAATTGTTTTAATTGCCCAGTTAGTTGCTACAGCATTACAAATACTTTTAAAAGATTACATACATGAAGTATGGAGCGGTTATAATTCGTTTTGGTATAAACTTATAAGTCAATTAATATTTGTGATTGTAGCTTCTGGTTGGTTTACTATTTTATTTAGATACCTCGCCAATGCACACCCAAGCTGGCGCACAGCAGGTATAGGTGGCGTTTTTACAGGAATCCTTTTTACAATTGGTAAAGCAATTTTAAGTGTACTGCTTACTTTTAATTCTTTAAAAGAAGTGTTTGGTAAATCTGGTGCGCTGGTATTAATACTTCTGTTTGTTTTTTACTGTTCCTTTATTTTTTATTATGGAGCTGCATTTACCAAAGCATTATCAGACAAAAGAAATACAAAAATGATGTTGGATAAACATGCGTTTTTATATGTTGTAAAAAAAGTAAAATCCTGAGTTTTTTGTAATGCTTTTTTGCATTAAACACTTCATTGAAACAATAAGATGAAAAGATTGAAATAACAACGAAGACTATGCCAAACAACCAAACATTTGTTTACAATCTATGATGAACTAAGGAGTATCAATACTCAATTGTATAAGCTTCTACAGGATAATTAATGCCCTTTATATTAAATATGTTTTTTCTTGCATTGGCAAATTTATCCTTCACACAATTATAAACTTCAGTGGTTACCAGTATCTCACCGGCACGTGCAGCGCCCTGCAGCCTTGATGCCAGGTTTACTACGGGGCCTATGGCTGTAAAATCTTTATAAGATGTTCCCACTTCGCCCATAAAACATTCACCGGTATGTATGCCTATGCCAACTCCAAGATTGCGTTCGCTTCCAAGACCAATTTCATTTTTTATATTTTGACAATTTATTTGCAACTGGATAGCAGCGTCCAGTGCATTTAATACATGGTCTTTTCTAACTAACGGGAAATTAAATATCGCAAGAACTGCATCGCCAATAAATTTATTAATAATGCCCTCTCTTTCCCACATAGCAGATGAGCATTGGTCATAAAAAAAATGAAGCAAATGATTTATTTCCGGTGTTTCAATTTGTTGAGAGAGATCAGTATAACCACGAAGATCAGCGAAAAGAATAGTTATGGGAATGGGTATTTGTTTATGCTTTTTTACCTTGGTAAACATGCTTTCACAAATGGTGCAAAGGTTTGGATGCATCTGGCTTTTCCTGATGCCAAAGGGCTTAAAAAGGTAAGAGAAAGGTCCCCGGATAGGAATAGGCATATGCATTTGCTCCCAACAACCCTGGCAAATCACAGTCTTTTTCATGGGCAAAAGTTAGCGTAAATATGGGTATTTACCATAAGGGATTTCTACATTAAACAACTTTGCAATTACGCTGGTTGTACCTTATTTAGTGTACCATTTTTTACATATCTATCAGTCAACAAAAAATTTTGAAATCTTATAGCCAGCATATCTTGTCCTACAGGAGTAGCATGAAGTCCGTCAGCTGATTCTGACGATCTCCAATAAAAGCAATACTATCTGATATGGCATATATGGCTTACTTTAAAAAACTGTTCAGGTAGTTCAAAATCGTTATTGTCTGCATCATCAGGCTAACATGTGATTGTGATGGAACAATGGCCAAATGCAATTCGGCATTGGCTCCAAATCAGCAGAAACACCTCCTCTTATTAGTTGATATTCACTTAGCAAAACTTCGTAAGGTTTTGTGCAGAACCATGATCTGGCGTAACTATGCAGTAAAGCTTTTTGTGTGGCCGTACTTGTGCCATTATACCATAAATTTGCAATCAGTTAGTTCAATCAAATATGAAAAACACAAGTTTTGTTCTTCTAACCTTACTGCTGTTTTCCTGTACTAAGAATGTAGACGATAAACAGTCATCCACACCTTTAAGTGCTGCACAGGTTTCAAATGCAATGATCGATAGCACCCAAACTTTGGGCAGGCAATTTATTATTACGGTGCCAACCGGTGATTTTACTTACCCGGTATCAAAAGCCTTACTTTGGTTACCTAAAAACTATTCAACCACAAACAAGAAATTTCCACTTATTATAAACCTGTACGGGCAAGGACAAAACGGGTACAAACTTGATAAAATGATTGTAGGACATACAATGAGTGAGGTTATTTCGGAAGGTTTCGATCCTAAGGCAGAAAATTCTGCAGATGGCAAAACTTACCAGTTTATGGTTTTTAGTCCGCAATGCCCGGTTGCATGGGGATGGAGCGCACCGCAAATAAAAGTTATGTTGCAAACCCTGGAAGATAGTTTCCGGGTTGATAAAAAAAGAATTTATTTAACCGGCTTCTCAAGTGGCGGATGGGGCTTATGGAGTTGTATAACTGACGATACAATCTTATGCTCAAAGTTTGCTGCAATTAGCCCAATGAGTTCAGCACCCGGCGACCATCCTGATAAGATTACAAATGTTGGAAAGTATGGAATTGCCTGCTGGAATATGTGTGGTGATTTAGACGCAGATTATGCGGATGCAGTAAGTTATACTGATACAATTAATGCACACCATCCCCCAATACCTGCTAAGTTAGAAACGCTTCCTGGTGTGCGACATGTGGCTTGGGTTTACTGTTACAATCCAACGTTTCGGCCTGAAGGAAAGAATTTGTATGAGTGGCTTATACAGTATCATAAATAAATCCTCTTTTTTAATGTCTCACTACACTTGCGTAGTCTCGCACTGCGTTATTGTGTTTTTAAGATAGAATGCAGAGAAGAAAATACTTTTCAATGCTTTTAACAAGCTGTACTCTTAATTATAAAATGTGATAATGAATTTTATTTAACTACTGCTTATTCTTCATCTATAAGCAATTATTGATGCACACCGAAACCGTTCACAGCACTAATATTTGCCACAAAACTTGATGTTGTAGTTGCAGTCTTTATAAGTGCATTCTCTGTAAGATAATTATATGTAGCCGCATCAATGCCATCCCATGTAAAAGGTATCAACATAAAGTTATAGGTAGTGTTAGGCGAAAGTGCGTTAACTTTTACTGTAACAGCTGGTAGTTTAGGAAGCAGTGTTAGCGCAAGAGGAACAATTGTTCCATTAGTTACAATACTATCTGGCTTTTGCCCGTTTGGCTGTTTTATTATTTTAATTTTAGAAGTAGAATATATCAGCAAATAACCGGCGCTTCTTGCACCAAATGATGGAAATTTTGCATTGCCCCAGTTTAAATTAACAGATGCTGAACCTGCAGTTGCATTAAAAATCTGTGGTTGTAAAAGTGGCGGATTTGCAAGCGTAAAAAAACTGTCTGAAACAAAGTTGGTGCTATTGCCTGCATTGCTATTCATCGCATATAAACTATAACGATAAAAGGTTTGCGGTGCAAGCCCCGTGCGCTTTTGCGAAAGTTTACCCAACGTAACAACACTATCATGCATTCTTCCATATTGAAGATAAGGCGCTTCGATAAAAGGATTGGCAATACACGAACCACGATCAATCAATGGCGAAGAACCTGCAGAAATTATGTTAGCAGAAATAACTGCTGTGGTGTTTGTGATACTTTTTACTGCTGGATCTTCAATACCAGGAGCGTTAGGCCAATCACCAACAGTATCAAGCATATTTTTAAAATTCTGTTTTATCGCAAGTTCCTGCGGCGTTAAAGAACCATTATATAATGGGCGTCTTTCTTTTTCATCAACCACAGTGTTATAAAATTTTCCTGCTTTTGGTGTTAATGTTGAATCATATAATTTGTATGTTTTATCCCGCACCCAGCGTTGCAAATCAGTAAAACCCGGATGCGGATCAAAATGACAAAATAATTGTTGTTTGTCATCATAACTTTTATTAAATAACACATTGTAAAAACTGCGGCCATCAACCGGGCCATATTTACTTAAATCATTTATTTTTCCGAACTGTGCAAACGTTGGTAAGAAATCAGCAAAATCAATCAAATCATCATTCACACTTCCAGGCT
Organism: Parafilimonas sp.; assembly: GCA_040003735.1. Taxonomy (GTDB): domain Bacteria; phylum Bacteroidota; class Bacteroidia; order Chitinophagales; family Chitinophagaceae; genus Parafilimonas. Next base: position 3,816 of record JBDUBY010000230.1, on the reverse strand, counting down.
GAACCTGGCCCGGCCAATAAGCTATAAAAGGCACATGCGTTCCGCCTTCGGTTGAACTTCCTTTTTCGCCTTTTATATGTTGCACGCCATCTGCGTTGTAATAAATTTCCGGTGGTACACCATTATCACCCAGGTAAAAAACAATTGTATTTTTATCCAATCCTGATTGATGCAATGCATCTAATATCTGCCCTACTTTTTTATCCATATAACGAACCATTGAAGGATAATAAGTAGTGTCGCTTGGGTTTTTATTTGGGTTCCAGTTTGCAAAAGCAGAATCATCAGGCGTTGGGCAATAAGGTGCATGCCCGATAGACATTGAATAATAAATAAAGAAAGGTTTGCTATGATTTGCCTGTATAAAATCAAAAATCTTTTGCGTTAAAATATCTTCGGAATATTTATTTGCCACAACAGCATCAGGAATTCGATAGCCATTTTCAACGAGTACAGGATTTTTATAACGCCTGTATGCAACAGTATCTTCCGTTAATTCAAAAACAATATGATAATCCCAACCCCATTTTTTCATAGTTGCTTTTTTATATTGCAATTGAAGCTTTCCAAACATTCCTGTTGTGTAACCAGCATCATGCATAACATTAGCAATTGTTTTAGCCGAATCATCCATATAACCCCAATTGCTGTAATTGCGAAAATTATATTTACCGGTAAGAAGCATAAACCTTGATGGTGAACATAACGGCGAGCCTTCGCAATGGGTAAAATTCATTCCATGCCTTGCCATAGAATCCAGGCGTGGAGTAGAATAAGACTGGCCACCATTTATAGTTAATTCAGAATAGCCAATATCATCACTTAAAATAAAAATGATATTCGGTTTTGATTTTACAGGCCTTTGCTGTGCATATATATTGAAACTTAACAGGCAAAACTGAAGCAATAAAAATGCAATTGCTTTAAGCAGTTTTTGGAGATATGATGATAAGCAGATCATACCTTAAATATACTACATGCATCATAACAAAGGAGATTGTATTCTGAACTTCTTTCTTGTGGGTTTGAAACAATTCTTCGATATTGAGTAAAAGCTTTATTAGTTCCTTTCGATATCTTTCTACAGGCACAGCCCAAGAGTTTTCAAGTTCATTCTGAATGTTTTTAAACTTATTGCCTTTGCCGAATTTCCTCATTACATCTTTATAAAGTTACATTTGTAAGAAAGAAAATTTCATCAATTTCATGAAACAAATACTATTATTCGCTTCAATCTTTTTCAGTTTTATTGTGCATGCACAGCAAGGAAAATTATCTCATTCTTTTATTGAAAATTTCAACGATTCTATTTTACACAATTTCAGGTATGGCTCTACCGGAAATAAAGCTGCTTTTAAATGGCAATCTGGTGTTACTTCCAAAACAGAACCTGGCTCCAAAGTGCTGTTGTTTAAAATAGATCCTATGGATAGTGCGGGTGCAGGCCGTGGCCCGGAAATCATATCTAACGACTTTACTTATTTTGGTACTTATTCTGCCAGGTTAAAAGTGCCTGATGTAAGAGATGTTCAGCCAAATGCAGGCGCTGTTGTTGGTTATTTTACTTACTTTATGGATAGCGTGTACGGGCTTAGTGAGATAGATTTTGAATGGCTGGTTGCTGATCCTTCTATTATTTACATAGGCACCTGGACTGGCGACAGAGGTAAACTTAAAAGAATTGGAAGAACAATAAATTTAGCTAAGGGAATTATTTACAATACGATTTATAAAGAAGGTTATAATGGAAAACCTGATTCCTTAACCGGCACTCAAAACCAGCCCGACACAATTGAGGCGATTGATAATTATGATGCCTCATCAAAATTTTATACTTACGGATTTGACTGGCATACTGATCGTCTTACATGGTGGATGATTGATCCGGTTACAGGTAAGAAAATTGTTTTGTGGGATTACCAGGGATCTCAAAGAGGCATACCTCAGCATCAATCTTATTACCGGATGAACTTTTGGCATACGAACAAATGGGGAGTTGAAACCAATCTTAACGCAATTGAGAAACCATTACATCCTTATGAACTGGAAGTTGATTGGATGTCGTATGATCCGATCAATAAATGAAATTAATCAAATCCCTTGTGTACACAATTACTACTAATACGCAGGTTACGATGTATAGAACTTTATTTGTCTTTTTAATACTCATTTTTATGATTAAAAGTTATAGTCTTATTTACTTCCGTTGCATACGCATATTTGGAGACTACATTTAGCAATTGCAGAGGATTAAAATAATAGATTTACGCTAAAATAAAAAGCATGAACACTACAGATGCGCATAATCAAAAAATAGCAAAATTGACTTTTGCCTCGGTATATCCTATGTATATCAAAAAAGTGGAAACGAAAGGCAGAACAAAGGAAGAATTAAACCAGGTTATCGAATGGTTAACAGGTTTCGATGATAAGAAGCTACAAGAACTAATAAAAGAAAAGATAACATTTGAAACATTCTTCCAACGCGCTTCGCTAAATCCGAACGCAAAGCTTATCACAGGTTTAATATGTGGCTATCGTGTGGAAGAAATCGAGAATCCTTTAACGCAGCAGGTTAGGTATTTGGACAAATTGGTAGATGAGTTGGCGAAGGGCAAAAAGATGGAAAAGATTTTACGCAACTCATAGGTATGAAAAGTTCAATTGCCACCAATCCTTGTCTGCATATTAAGCTTTGCTAAAGAGACATCAGGAACAATGAAAAGAAATTACTCAACGCTTTCCACGTTACATTTATGTTCTCTAATTTATTTGAATGAAACTTTTTATAGCAGACACGTACGAAGCCATGTCAAAACAAGCAGCGCAAGATTTAATCACCTCCATTCAATCGGTTAAGAAACCGCTTATTTGTCCCGCTTCTGGAGCTTCACCTACTGGTTTGTATAAAGCGTTGGTTGAGTTAATAAAGACTTCAGGCACAGATACGTCCAACTGGTACTTTGTAAGTCTTGATGAATGGAAGGGAATGAACGGGAATGATGAAGGCAGTTGCAGGGATTATTTGAATAAACATTTGTTTGAACCCTTGAACGTGAATGAGCAGCAAATATGTTTTTTTGATGGAAGAGCAAACGATTTGAATAAAGAATGTGAAAAGGCAGAAGATTTTATTAAAGAACATGGCGGTATTGATGTTGCAACACTTGGCATTGGCGTAAATGGTCACATTGGTATGAACGAACCCGGCACTTCCGCTTCTGTTCGCGCTCATGTGGCTGCCATACATAAGAGCACACAACAAATAGGGCAAAAATATTTTAAACAACCAAAACAAATCAATGCCGGAATAACAGTTGGTTTAGCAACTTTGCTTGAAGCTAAACATTTAATGCTGTTGGTAAGCGGTACAAGCAAAGCCGTAATACTGAATAAAATGCTTCATGAACCCGTTAGTGAAGCGATACCTGCCACACTTCTTAGAAATCATTCAAACTTTTATGTATATGCAGATGCTGAAGCTGCAAAACTTTTAAGAGATAATTGATTTATAAAACAGGCAATGTTTCTATTAAGCCGGTTGCCTCAATTGTATTGCATAAGTAGCCATATTGTTTAAGCTGATAATCGATTTAATGCAAATCTGAAATTTATTTATGCTTTGACTTAATGAGAGACAACGCTAAACAGTTATACCGGAAAAACAAGTTGTAAAATCGAAAAAGTAAACTCATATTTTGAAAAGTGAATTCTAAAATCGAAACAATAAACTGAATACTTCGTAAAGCCGGGTTTGCAGGTGCTTGTTTAATCAGTAACTTTTATTTGCTGTTTATTGTATATTACTATATGCGG
>JBDUBY010000100.1:0-9941 GCA_040003735.1 Parafilimonas sp. | reverse complement strand
GTTTAAATGAATAATGGACTGCGAATGTAAGAGATAATTTATTATCTGGTGAAACGCAATATGTAAAATTTCAAAAAAAATTTTTAACGGCGCATTCCGGGCATTCGCATGCCACCCAATGGCATTTTATTCATTGTTTTCATCATTTGTTTCATTTGCTCAAACTGTTTCATTAAAGCATTAACATCTTCTATTGATTTGCCTGAACCTTTTGCTAAACGGTTTCTGCGGCTTTGATCAATTACATCAGGATTTGAACGTTCAAACGGCGTCATAGAATTTATTACTGCTTCAACGCCTTTAAATGCATCATCGCTTATATCAACATCTTTAATTGCCTTGCCAACGCCGGGAATCATACCCATCAAATCTTTGATATTTCCCATTTTCTTAATCTGCTGAAGCTGATCATAAAAATCCTGGAAATCAAATTGATTTTTACGGATTTTTTTCTCAAGTTTTTTTGCTTCTACTTCATCAAATTGCGCCTGTGCTTTTTCAACCAGTGTTGTAATATCACCCATTCCCAAAATACGCTGCGCCATACGTTCCGGATAGAAAACATCCAGCGTATCTAATTTCTCACCACTGCTTACAAATTTTATAGGTTTATTAACCGTATATTGAATTGATAATGCTGCGCCACCACGTGTATCGCCATCAAGTTTGGTTAAAACCACACCTGAAAAATTGAGGCGATCATTAAAAGCTTTTGCTGTATTCACTGCATCCTGACCTGTCATTGAATCAACAACAAATAATATTTCTGTTGGATTAACAGCAGCTTTAATATCAGCAACTTCTTTCATCATTACTTCATCAACAGCAAGGCGGCCGGCAGTATCTATTATAACAACATTTTTATTTTTTGCTTTTGCTTCTTTAATGGCGTTTTGAGCAATTAGAACCGCATCTTTTGTTTCCGGTTCGCTATAAACTTCAACATTAATTTGTTCGCCAAGAATTTTTAACTGGTCAATAGCGGCCGGGCGATAAATATCAGCGGCAACCAGCAAAGGAGATTTTTTTTGTGATTTAAGATAGTTAGCCAGCTTACCGCTAAATGTAGTTTTACCACTACCTTGTAAACCTGCGATTAATACCACAGCGGGGTTTCCGGTTGTATCAAATTTTGCTTCGGTTCCACCCATTAATTCAGTCAGCTCATCCTGAACAATCTTCACCATTAATTGGCCGGGACTTATTGCATTAATAACTTTTGAGCCGGTAGCTTTTTCTTTAACGCGATCAGTAAATTCTTTAGCTATTTTATAGTTTACATCAGCATCAATTAAAGCGCGGCGAATATCTTTTACCGTGTTGGCAATATTCAGATCATTAATTCTTGCTTCACCTTTTAAATTTTTAAAAGCACCTTCGAGCCGCTCGGTAAGATTATTGAACATAAATAATTTTTAAGGATGGCAAAGATATAAAATGAACCATAGCATTAAAATGAATTGCTGAATATGATTGCGAATTAGTTTTATTTTTGAAATGAATTTAAAGAATTACTATGATACAACGTTTACAAACCGTTTGGTTACTTCTTGCTTCTGCATTTGCTTTTTTAAGTATGAAATTTGCCTTTTATTTTATTGGTCCAAATCCAGATTTGCCGTCTGATCAATTCAATGCAACTACAAACATGCTTTTATTGATCTCAACATCGATACTTGGAACTCTTTGCCTTTTTACGATTTTTGTTTTCAAACAAAGAAAATTGCAGTTGTGGTTAACCATACTCGCAATCATAATAAGTGCACTAAATATTTTTCTCTATTTTAATTATAAAAAAGATTATGCAGGTGGCGGACTTGCATTAACTTCTGTTTTTGCATTTGCGATTCCATTGTTTTTAATTTTTGCGGCAAGAGGAATTTATAAAGATCAAAAGCTTGTAAAGAGTATGGACAGGTTGAGATAATGAATTACGTTGATTTATATTTTGTAGTACAAGTGAGTGATCTCCGAATCAGGTTCGAAGGCAGGCTGCACCGTGATCAATAGATTCTGCAGCTCGTCACCAAAAAAATAATTTTAAAAAGCGATTGCTATGGAAGCAAAAGATCTAAGCACAATTCATCATTTGGTTAGCGATATTTTTAAATGGCCAACCAATAAAAAGGAATTGGAACAATACAAACTTTCGCAGGATCAAATTGATTTTTTTAATGAAAATGGATTTCTTGCCGGTATTAAAATGCTTGATGATGCGCAAATAGAAAGATTGCGTAATGAATTAGATGAATTGATTGATCCTAATTCTCCGGGACACAATTTATTCTATGAATTTCATAGCAACGAATCTGGTGATGCAAATACAATTTTATTTCATGCATTAGGCGCGTGGCGCATTACTCCTGCGTATCATGATGTGTTGTGGAATCCAAAATTTGTTGTTGCGGCAAGGCAATTATTGGGCGATGTTCCTGTACGTTTTTGGCACGATCAATTGTTTTATAAACCTGCAAAAAAAGGTGGCGTTGTTGCATGGCACCAGGATTATAGTTACTGGACGCGCACCAAACCTGTTGCGCATTTAACATGCTGGTGCGGACTTGATGATTCAACTGAAGAAAATGGTTGCATGCAATATGTGCCGGGCAGCCATCGCTGGGGTTTATTGGATAAGCCTGAGCTCGCCGGTGATATGTTGGGCATCATGAATTATCTAACGCCGCAACAACAAAAAGAATTTAAACCCGTTCCTGTTGAAACAAAAGCTGGTGAAGCTATCTTTCATCATCCGCTTACATTGCATGGAAGCAGCGAAAATAAAAGCCAACGTCCAAGACGTGCGTTTGTGATAAATGTTTTTGCGGATGGCGTAAAAAGTGATTCGAATGATACATTATTAAATGGTGTTCCTGTAATTGAAAAAGGAGAGAAGATGCAAGGGCAATTTTTTCCTTTGCTGTCTGATGGATTTAATTAATTTTTTTGGTGACGAGCAGTTTGTATTCATGGCATCGTTCCTTGCGTCGCAACACTTGTGCTGTTGATTCATTCTTGAGCAATATCTTTTCAAAATATTCTTTGATGTTTAATCTATAAAAATCTATGTATGAAAAAAATTCTTTTAATTTTTATTTCAATAATTATTTTAAGTTGTTCAAAGCAATCATCGCAAATTATTTCAGCACAAGCAACTGATAACTCAACAACTTCAATAATCCAGTTTAGTGGTTATACATGGAATGTAAAAAACGGAGCACATCTTGGTCCCGGCCCAAATTACTGGAGCCGGAATAATGTTTGGGTTGATGCGAATGGATTTCTTCATTTAAAGATTACAAAAGATTCTGCAACGGGCAAATGGTATTGTGCTGAAGTTTCAACACAACAAACATTTGGTTTTGGTAAATGGCAATTTTGGGTTGATGGCAGAATTGATAAGATGGATAAAAATGTTGTGCTCGGCTTATTTAATTATTCGGGCAATGATGGTTTTGATGAAATGGATATTGAATGGGCGAGATGGGGCAATAAACATTATCCAAATTGTAATTACACAGTTTGGCCTGCAGAAAAAGGATTTGAAAATTATTCTTATACAAAAGAAGTTGCATTAACAGGAAAAAATACAACGCAACGTTTTACAAGAACAGACAGTAGTGTTTTCTTTCAAAGCATACAAGGCTTTACAAATGGCAATGATAATGTAATCGTTTCTTCTCACTGTAAAGCTCCAAAAAATTCTATTAGCCCGCTGGCAATGCCGGCATATATAAATCTTTGGCTGATGAATGGCTTAGCGCCGGCAAACGGAAAAGAAGTTGAGATCATTATTCATAAATTTTCTTATACACCTTAATAACCATATTTATCTTTCCAGCGGCTTTTCAAAAATTTACGCAACTCTTCTTCTCTTGCATTATTTCCAGGCTCAAAAAATTTCATGCCTTCAATTTCTTTTGGCAAATATTCCTGGTCTTCAAAATTGCCTTCAAAAGAATGACTGTATTTATAACCTTTGCCGTAATCCATATCTTTCATTAAACGTGTTGGCGCATTGCGAATATGTAACGGCACTGAAAGATCACCATACTGTTTTACGGCAGATGAGGCTGCACCGATTGCTGTAGTTGCAGCATTACTTTTTGCTGATGAAGCCAAATAGATTGCGCATTGTGATAAAATTAATTGCGATTCAGGCCAGCCAATTTTATTCACTGCATCAAACGTTGCATTCGCTAATAATAACGCATTAGGGTTTGCATTGCCCACATCTTCACTTGCAAGAATCAACATTCTTCTTGCAATAAATTTTACATCTTCACCGCCTTCAATCATTCGTGCCAGCCAATACACGGCCGCATTAGGATCGCTGCCGCGAATACTTTTTATAAACGCAGAAATAATATCATAATGTTGTTCGCCTTGTTTATCATACAAAGCAATTCTTCGCTGCGCCACATTCATTACCAATTCATCAGTAATTTGTATACTTCCTTTTATTGGTTGCAAACTTGATGTAACAACCAGTTCAAAAAGGTTCAACAATTTTCTTGCATCACCACCACTGATGTTTATTAATGCTGATGTTTCTTTCAAATCAATTTTATACTGATTTATAGTTTTATCTTTTTGCAAGGCATTTTGCAAAAGATGAACAAGATCTGTTTCTTCAAGCGGTTTTAAAACGTAGACCTGGCAACGGCTTAGCAAAGCTGATATTACTTCAAAAGATGGGTTCTCAGTTGTTGCACCAATCAATGTTATAACGCCCTTCTCAACAGCTCCAAGCAATGCATCCTGCTGGCTTTTATTAAAGCGATGTATTTCATCAATAAACAAAATGGCATTTGTTTCCTGCTTTGCTTTTTCAATTACTTCACGCACATCTTTTACGCCGCTGCTGATAGCACTCAATTGATGAAAAGGAACATTTAAAGTATGCGCAATAATATTGGCAATTGTTGTTTTGCCACTACCCGGCGGACCCCAAAAAATCATTGATGGAACGCTTCCATTTTCAATTGCAGTGCGCAAAATACTACCCTTGCCAACAAGGTGTTGCTGCCCTGCAAGTTCTTCAAGTTTTGTTGGCCGCATTCTTTCAGATAAAGGAGCCATAATGAAGTAAGATTTTTTGAAGCACGAAGTACGAACTTAATTTTAATGTTGAAAGAATAATCGCGAAGAATAAACTCTGAGCTCTTAATTTATCCAATAAGTTTTAGCGCCTATTTTCTAATTGAATTTTACCTTACCACCAAACAATCCGCCTAAACCTATACGTACAGCAACCTGCCCTTTATTGCCGTTAAGATAAGCGCCAACAACATCTACACGAAATAGTTTCAGTATATTTTCAAGCCCGGCAAATACTTCAACATAATTGTTATTTTGATTTACGTAAAATGCGTTGGTGCCGGCAACAAGATTCCAGTTAAGTCTTTTAAACAAAGGAATTTTATTGGTAAGCAAACCATTAAAATGATGCTCTGCATGTATGGTTGTATAAAATGAAGCCGTGGTGCTGTTGGAATAATATGGCGCTATTTGAAAGCTGTTTAAATACGTACTTGCGAACACAATTTGATTGCCATTAAAATGGCGATAATCCTGTATGAAAACAGAACGGTTATTTAAGAATCCGCCAATATCAATACGATAATTTAACTGGCCTGCTAATTTAAAATTCATATCATCAGCTATGGAAAAATTCCATTTGTCAAAATCAACATCACTGCCCAAAATATTATTAAATCCTTTTTCATAATCAAGAGTGAATGTTGGATATTTTGAGCCAAGCGGCACACGGTAATTTGGAAACTGCATGAACTTTTGGCCGGGCTGATATTCCAAAGATAGCTTTGCAATTACTGCTTGGTGTCGTATAAACTGGCTGTCAATTTTTTCTATTGGATAATTAGGTGTGAATTTCTTAGGATCATGTTTAATGATTGAAAAATCAGTTGTATTATTCAATGGCATTCTGTCTTCATACAAAAGCTGCGCAGCATATTTTAATCCTGATTGTGACGCACCGTTATAATTAAATTGCTCAAAATAATTTTCATAAATCTTCATGTAATTGTGATTAAAGAAGAGCGTATAAATGCCGTTGAAGAAAGGCGATATAGGTTCATCTTTATTAAACTGGCTTATGCGTTTTCCACCGCTTAGAGAAAAATTATTTATACGAAATGAGCTTGCATCATCACTCATATTATTTTCTATTTCCGGCCATGAATCACGTTTATGATAACTAAGTTTACCATAAGCATTAAGGTGAGTATTACTTAAACCATAACGCACATGTGTTGTAAAACTCAGCTCCTTTTTTTGCTGAAGAAATGCGTGACTGAAAGTTGCTTCAGCATTTAAAGCAAGCCCTTCAACAGTGTTGTATTGTAACTGTTTTAATAAAGGTTGCCATTGAATGCTTGTGTAGTTGGCAGGATTATAATTAGAGCGTGTAAATCCATTCCATAAAATATTCTTTACACTTATTTTCCCTGCATACGCCGCAAAGAATCTCTATAATGTTTTGTATAAGATGAATCATGCTGATATTTATAAACACTGTCTTTAATTTTATAATCTTTTATCTCTTCCTGTTCAAGCGGAACTGGCCTTACAGAATCCCAATAAGTAATTGTTTTTTTATTTACGGCAGTATCAAACTTAACAACAATATTGTTGAAGTATTTCTTTTTGAAAGAAGGCGTTACATCATAGTTATTAAATACATTCAGAAAATTTCCAACAGCATCAATACCAAATTTATTAAAGGTGAAATACAATACCTGGTCTTTCGTGCGCCATATATTTTTTGTAACCGGAAATTGTATTTGTCTTATTTCTACTGTATCTAAAATTTCAAGCTGCGATTCTTTAGTAATCATTAAATCAAGACTATATATTCGCCAATCCCCTTCTGTTATTTCAATGGTTCCTGAAAACAATGGTTCGTATTTTCTTTTGGGTATAACCTGTATACGGTTTATCTCGCGGCCATCTTCAAAAAAAGAACCAAGGAAATGATATTTATAAAAGCCCAAAGCACCATCAGCAATTGGCGAAACATAACCGCGTGGTGACATTTGCCCGCCCAACACTTGTATATTGTTATTATAAAAATCGATGAATGTTGGAAAATTAAATCCATAACCGCTGCTACCGCTTTCTCTTCCTGATAAAACTTCGAGTTTTATTTTATCCGGTTTTTTAAATGCTATTTTGGTTAGCGATTCAGATAAATAAATTATGCCTTTACCTGCAGAATCAACGCCCATCTGTTTCCAGTCCGCGCTGTCAATTTTTTGTCCGAATATTTTGTGCGTTAATGATCTTGTTTTGATCAATGTTTTTATATAAGCATCGCAGGTAAATGAATCCAGTGCAGTACGATATTCCTCTCTTTTCTTTATAGCATTTCGAATAATTGCATAAGCAGGATCGTCGCCTCCCGTTTTTACTATTACATCGCTTAGCTGTAATTGCTGCGGCTGTAATTTAAAATCAAGCTGCCGATCAGTATTATCTATATGTATTTTCTTTTCCTGTTTTGCAAAGCCAACATATTGCACAACGATAGTATAATCACCGGGATTAAGTTCAAGAGAATAATGCCCTTCCTGGTTTGCAGTTGTGCCACTGCCTTTTTCTTTTATAAGTATAGATGCATACGCCAGCGGGTTGCCTTTGTCATCATAAACAGTACCTGTTATCTTTCCTGCAAAAGCAATTGTTACAAAAAACAACGATAGTAAAAGAGATAAAATTTTATGTATCATAAGCTAAACGAAACTATCAATTCACAGTATTTATAAATGCTTGATCAATAACATTAACATATAATTCTTGAGATCACGTCGTTAAAACTATAGCTCATTTTGATAACTGTATTCCGCTTATACTTTTTATTTTCAATTTTATAATTTGATTAGTTTTATTTTGACAAAATTTTCTACGTGAACATTCTTGAACTAAATAATATCACCAAACATTACAAAACAGTTACTGCTTTAAATAATGTTTCATTTTCAGTGCCTGAAGGAAGTGTGTTTGGAATTCTTGGCCCGAATGGCAGCGGCAAAACAACATTACTTGGAATTATTCTTGACATTTTAAAAGCATCATCAGGCAGTTTTACATTAATGGGCAAAACTGCCGATGCAGAAGTAAGAAAGCAAATTGGAACGTTGCTTGAAACACCAAACTTCTATCATTATTTATCAGGCGAAAAAAACTTAAGTATTGCTGCACATATAAAAGGTAAAGGATTTAATGAGATTGATAGCACGCTTCAAAAAGTAAATCTTTACCAGCGCAAACAAAGCAAGTTTTCTACTTATTCTTTAGGCATGAAACAAAGGTTGGCGATTGCTTCGTGTTTATTGGGCAATCCTAAAGTTTTAATTTTTGATGAACCAACAAATGGCCTTGACCCGAACGGAATTGCAGAAATAAGAGAACTGATAATAAAGCTTGCTGCAGAAGGTAAAACCATCATTATGGCAAGCCATTTATTAGATGAAGTTGAAAAGGTTTGCACGCATGTAGCCATTATTAAAAACGGAGATCTTTTAACTGCCGGCAGCGTTGAGGAAGTATTGATTACTGATGAAATTATTGAAGTGGGTGCAGACGATCTTTCAAAGCTTGAAAATGTATTGCAGCAAATGAATGGATTCTCCTCACTTAAAAAACAAAATAATTACCTGCAATTATTTTATGCTGATGGCAAAGCAAATGCATCTGCAATTAATCAGTATTGTTTTCAAAACGGCATTGCATTAAATCATCTACAGTTAAAAAAGAAAAGCCTCGAAACTAAATTTTTGGAACTTACTAACAAGCAATAAACCATGGCACAATTATTAAAGCTCGAATGGCTTAAAGTAAAAAATTACCGCGCATTCTGGATATTTCTCGGCTTGTATATTATCGCTTTATTCAGCATAAATTATATTGCTTACCAGTTCCAGGGCCAGGTTACACAAAGCGGTATGCCGGTACAAATATTTCCTTATAATTTCCCCGTCGTATATCAAACCATAGCATGGGTAAGCAGTTGGCTTTTATATTTTCCAGGCATGCTAATGATACTTGTAATTACAAACGAGTATAATTATAAAACACACAGGCAAAATATTATTGATGGGCTAACACGCAGCCAATTTGTTCTCGCAAAAATTTTATTCGGTGCTGCCATTGCTTTGGTTACAACAATTAGCTGCTTTTTGATCGCTCTATATTTTGGAAATAATTCCGGTCATGGTCTTTCATTCAATGGTATTCAATATATCGGTTACAGTTTTATTCAAACACTTTGCTACTTGTTTTTTGCTATGATTCTCGCATTACTTATGCGGCGCAGTGGCTTGGCAATGGCAGTATTTTTTTTATACGGATTAGTATTTGAACAGTTGATTGGCGGTTTAATTGACGCTAAGGTTTTAAATGGAACAACAACACGTTTTTATTTTCCGCTCGAAGCAAGTGATGTATTAATTCCCATCACTTTCGGAAAAGATGTTATTTATAAAAATGCACCATCAGAAACAATTTTATTAATTGTGTGCCTCGTATATATCAGCATGTTTGTGTTCTTTTCGTTTCGCGAATTTCAAACAGACGATCTTTAAAAAGCAATATAGAATTTTATGAAATCAGCTGTACTAATTTCCCTCATCACGGTTGTGTCACTCCCTTGTACTGCACATTGAATAGCAACTATCGCTGTCAAAGTATAAAAACATACACAACTACAAAAAATTATTAAACTTAAGGTTCAATTAAGCAAACATAGAGTCAAAGCATGTAAACTGAGTTTGGGTAAGCTAACACAGTGCTGACAGACATAAAAAAACCCACTTAATTAAGCGGGTTTTACTTATTAATTTTTTTTAATCTTCAATTTTCACTTTGCCTTTGCTCTTTGCAATTACTTCTTCAGCAATATTGTTTGGAGCAGGAGCGTAGTG
>JBDUBY010000033.1:0-2992 GCA_040003735.1 Parafilimonas sp. | reverse complement strand
GCCTGTTCAAAACCCCCGCGAAGCATTATGCCCGGCTCCCAAAAAAGATACGATTTGCCACCTTTTAATGAATTCACAAAAGCGTAATCTGTTGGATGCTGTGCTTCATTGATGTTTGAACTTTTAGAGCCAAGCGTTACAAGGCTAAATTTTGAAGAAAATGCAGCACAAAAATATCTCGAAGCGAATCCCAAGGAAGGCTGAATAAAACCTTTGGCAATTGATGTTTTTGCATCTCCGTTACCATTGTATATAAAATGATTTTTTACACTTCCAAAACCTGCGCCTGCATACGTTTCAAACACAAACTTCTTTTTTCTTCCAAAGGTTTTAAAATATCCTCCTGCCGCTTCAATATATGTGCCGCTGCCTGAACCATCCTCGTCAGTTTTTCCTGCAGATAAAAAGTTTAATTGAACAGCAGCATTGTTACTTACTGCATATGCCGTTTGTATTTCAATTCCGTCTGCACTTTCCAAGTCAACGTCACCCCCGGTCTCAACATATTGTGCTGAAACCCGCACTTCATTTTTTTCTTTAAATAAGGGCACATTATTAGAGTTAGGCGCATAGTAATAATGCACACAAGATGTACAAGTCGTAAAAATTACCGGCGATATAACAATAAGTATATAATTCAGTTTCATAAAGTATTACTTGTTAATAGTGCCTTTATTCAATATCAATTGCATGATGGCAATGGTGAAGGAGAAGATTGGTGTTTTTTTACAAAGCTTCCTTTTGATTAAAATTTTTTTAATGAATATTTTAGCTGTTTCAAAAATTGATTCGTGCATACATGATGTACTATTTTTCACTCCATATATTTAAGCTTTTGAGCTTTGGAATTATTTATTAATAAAATAAGACCAATAAATAAACAGGGTATTTTTCTCATAATAATTATTTTAGTTTTTGTGTTACTAAAATTATTATTCATATTAAAGAAAAGCAAGTAACACTTGATACTTGCTGTATTCTGATTGATAACTATACAGCAAAACCGCTATAAAATAAAACAGTTAGATGTGTTTAGAAGTTGAAATACTAAAATCTTACCTGCCAATTACAACATATTAATTTACCCTTCTTTCAATTGAATTAATATTAAAGATGTTTACAACGATAAACTGAAAAAGCATGATTGTAAACTTCTATTGAATAATTAATAAGTGTTAATCTACTTTTTAATTGTGTTGTTGATAAAAAATGAAAATGCACAATCTTCAGGAACAATTGTGACCTTAAGTTTTAAAGGACATTAAATAGTGGATAACAAAAAATAATTTTATATTTAGTATAAATACCTAAGGTTGCAGTATTTCAAAACCACTACTACATTACTTTGCTTTTGCTTTGCGATTGTGCCTGTATTTTCACAAACAGATTCTTTGGTATTTCAACCTGTAAATAACCCGCTTCTTCAGCAATATAATATACGTCATATTAATACAGGCAGCGATGGTAAACTTTGGTTAAGCACTGATAATGGTTTGTTGTGTTATGACGGAAATGATGTAAAAATTTTTAAGCATGAGGATGGCGTTGCTTTTACTTTAAGCAGCAATAATGTTTTAAAAACCTATACAGATAGCAAAGGCAACTTATTTGTTTTAGAGTCTCCGCAGATAATTGATT
This sequence comes from Parafilimonas sp., assembly GCA_040003735.1. GTDB lineage: Bacteria > Bacteroidota > Bacteroidia > Chitinophagales > Chitinophagaceae > Parafilimonas. The sequence goes on along the minus strand of JBDUBY010000033.1, from coordinate 1,354 downwards.
ATTTAGATGTAAAGACAGGAAGAGCAAACCAAATAGATCTTCTGTGGAAAGGTGAGGATTTGAGAATTATGGGATTAACAGATTATCCTGAATTATTTATTGATGATGAATCAATATGGATAGCGAAATATTATGTTGGTTTTTCCGAATACAATATGCGGACCATGAAAACCAATACCTATTATTATCATGATGAGTATTCAGGGAAAAATACAGTTTATACAATTAAAAAAGATGAACATAATAAAAACTTATTCTGGCTGGGCACTGATAACGGAATTTATTCCTTTAATAAATCAACAAAAAAAATAGAAAGAAATTTTCACTGCAGCAACCGCAGTGATTCTTCAATTGCAGATCTGAAGATAAACCACCTTGATGTAATGAACGGGGATACTATTTGGTTTACAGTACCTGCAAAAGGTTTTGGATGTTATGCAATAAAAACAGGGCTTTATACCATGTATCCATTTATGAATGAAAATGAAAAAGGAGCTATGGAAGGTATTGATATTTTCGAGATAAAAAGGAAAAGCCAAAATGAATATTTAATAGGAACTGAAAATAATCTTCCGGGAATTTTTAATACGGTTACACACCAATATAATTTTAAAGTTTTCACTTCTCAAAATTTGCCTGCGGTTTTGTTGAATCATTTTATTGTTGACAGTGCAGGAAATTTCTGGTGCGCGCTTTATAACCGTTTATATGTGGCGCATTCAACGCTTGATAAATTTTCAACTGTTGTGCTTTATAATTATTCTAAACAAAATAAGAAAGTGAATTTTTTTAAAAACATCGTTTGGGACAGCAGCCGAAAATTATATTATGCAGCGTTTGAAAAAAGCAACGGAATTTTTGTTTTAGACAGTAACCTTCATTTCTTAAAAATAATTCCGATTGATAACAGAGAAAATGAAAATAAACAAAGCAGTATTTATGATCTTGGCATAGACAAACAAAACAGGCTGTGGGTATGTGGTAATGCAGTTTATATTTATGACACTTCATCCCAAAAGCTCGTTACATCAAACAAAATATATTCAAAGCTTTTGTTTAAAGAACAACAGTTTCAAAATCTTCAATTCAGGGGTAATTATATGTTCCTGCAACCTTCAAACCAGGAGTGCCGTGCAATATATCGCGTTAACCTGCTGCATATGGATTATGATTCAATACCTCTTCCAAAAGAAATGATAAACGATAACGCCAACGGTAACTATCAGCCGGTAAGAAGATTGGATTATTTGGTAATGGATAAAGAAGGAAAAAATACTTATTGGGGTTATTTTAGAAAATCTTTTTTCGGATATATTGATGGGATTATCCAGTATAATATTGAAACCCTGAAAGC
>JBDUBY010000410.1:0-10088 GCA_040003735.1 Parafilimonas sp. | reverse complement strand
GCAGTTCATCAAAAAAATGCTGCGGCAATTCTTCAATATTATTGTAATGGTTTACCGCAGGATCATTATTAGCAACAGCAATAATTTTATCATCGGCATCACCACTATCAACCATTTGCATAACACCAATAATTTTTGCTTCCATTAAAGTTAACGGCTGCACAGGTAGTGATGTTATCACCAAAATATCCAGCGGATCTTTATCCTCACCATACGTTTGTGGAATAAAACCATAATTAACAGGATAATAAAAGGAAGAATAAATAACGCGATCTAATTTAAGTAACCCGCTTTCTTTATCAATTTCATATTTGCATCTTGAGCCTTGCGAAATTTCGATAACGGCTGTAACTATTCTTGGTGCTTTTGGCCCGTAGGATACTCCGTGCCACGGATGCAGTACTGTCATAACATTTTCAGTTTTTGCAAATGTAATTTAAACACGCCCCATATACTTTGATTAATTGGTAAACACTTACATTTTTGCCGTGTAGTTATTATTGCAACTTGTTATGTTATAATTAGAAATGAAAATTAGGAATATTGTTTGCACTGTATTAGTTTATAAAATTTATGTAATAATTTTTAACGCAATGCACTTATATTTGCCAGCCTTTGCTTAATCTTGTTTAGTTCCCAATGAATGAAGTATTATTAATAGTAGTAGCATACCTCATTGGCTCCATACCCACTTCTGTTTGGGTGAGCAGGTATTATTTTGGAGTTGATATTCGTGATTACGGCAGCGGCAATGCCGGTGCTACAAATACGTATCGTGTTCTCGGTGCAAAATGGGGAACAATTGTAATGATTGGCGATATGGTTAAAGGTGTTATTGCCACTTCTCTGTACATTTTAATTCCTTATTACGCAGCAAAAACAAATGATATAGATTTAACCAATTTTATGATTGGTCTTGGGCTTGCTGCGGTTGCCGGGCATATATTTCCACTTTGGGCAGGCTTTAGAGGCGGCAAAGGTGTAGCCACTTTATTTGGAATGATATTGGCAATTCAACCAATAGTGGCTGTGTGTTGTGTTGGCGTATTTTTGTTGGTATTGTATTTAACAAGATTTGTTTCGCTTAGTTCTATTCTTTCAAGTATAGCATTTGCAGTATTCATCCTGTTTATTTTTAATGACGATGTTACATTGTACAGAGTTTTTTCGGTAGCTGTTGCATTAATGGTAATACTTACGCATCAAAAAAATATAAACCGTTTACTTAACGGAACGGAAAGTAAAGTGCCGATTTTAAAACACCGTGATCGCCGCCGCATTAACAGGCAAAAAAGAAGGCGCTAACCATCTTATTTTAACTGAATTTATTTTTATGAAATCGAAAATCATACTGTTATTTTTTATACTACCTTTTTCATTTTCATGTACAAGAAATGCTATTACAGGAAGAAACCAGCTTACATTGGTTTCTGAAAATCAAATGGAGCAATTGTCTCTTACACAATACAAACAATTTCTTTCAGAAAATAAAGTTGTGCCTGCTGATAAAACAAATGCAGAAATGGTAAAACGTGTTGGCCAGCGTATTGAAAATGCTATTACTAAATACTATCAGCAAAAAGGATTATCTAATGAAATTTCAGGTTATAAATGGGAGTTTAATTTGGTTCAAAGTAAAGAGGTAAATGCCTGGTGTATGCCTGGCGGCAAAGTTGTTGTTTATACAGGAATTTTACCAATAACACAAACTGAAGATGCGCTCGCAATTGTGTTGGGTCATGAAATTACACATGCTGTTGCCGGGCATGGCAGAGAACGTATGAGCCAGGAAATGTTAGCGCAAGGCTTGCAGGTTGCAGGGAATGTTGCTTTGGCGAATGATACAAAAACTGTAAATATTTTTAATAATGTTTTTGGGCCAACAGCTCAGGTAGGCGTTTTATTGCCCAACAGCCGCAGCCAGGAATTGGAAGCGGATCACTATGGATTAATATTCGCAGCAATGGCCGGTTACAATCCCCAGGAAGCAATACCATTTTGGACACGCATGATGAATTTAAGTAAAGGTGGTGCGCAAACTCCTGCATTTTTAAGCGATCATCCAAGCGATGCTTCACGCATACAAAAATTAAAAGACTTAATGCCGGAAGCGCTTACTTATTATAAGCCACAATCAAAATAATTTATATTATAACTTATAATCGCGTTTCATCTTTTTTATAATTAATATTTACAAAAACAGATAATGGCGCGATCATAAATGGCAATACAAAACTTTTGTAACGAACGATTGCTCCGGTTAAACTAACCGTATATCCCATCATTAATAAGTTTGAAATTGCGAAAGCAAAACAAAAAATAAAAAAAGTTTTTGCCGTTTCGGTGACTTGAAATTTTTTCTTTGAAAAGTATTGATAGAAAGAATAAATAATCAATGTATAAATAAAAAGATTTTCCGCGATTGCAGGCAAGTATAATGGGTTTGATGTTTCAGTTATATGGGGCCTAAAAAAAGCAATATCAATTGCAACAGGAAAGAATTGCATAAAGCTTCCAATTGTAGAATTTAGTTGTGGAAGTTTTAGCTGCGAATTACCACCCAAAGCTTTAAACTCATTTTGTTTGTTAATAGTGTAAGCGAGAAAATCAACGTTATGATTAATAAATCCTGATGTAAAAAACGCTATAATTATTAAACCATAAATACTTGTAATTATAAAGATTTTTTTTTGAGGATAACGCTGGCACAAATACCAGGTTAATAAAGCAGGCATTAATAAAAACAAAACAAAATTGCGTAATGCAAAAAGTAACAGCATGGAAAAAAAGAACGCAATAATAGTTTTGACAGGTAATCTTTTTCGCTTCATCCATTCATTAAAATAAAAAATACATAAAGAAATTGCCGTAAAAACCAATCCATCTTTATGAACACCGCTGCACCAGAATAAAAAAGAAGGAATACAAAAAACAAAAACTGTCAACACATATTTATTCGCAGCTATTTTTTCTTTGATTAACCTATAAAAAGCGATACAACCAATAAAGAAAAAGAAGTTGAAAAAAATCACATCAGCATAATAATTTTTTAAAGTAAAAACATTTATAACTGCAAGAATTTTTATTATTAAATTGTCTTTGAGATTATTCCAATAAGAGTTATGGGCAATAAATAGATTACCGCTTGATTGATAACTATAAGAAAAAATATCTTTTATAAATGCAATCGGATTTTTAAGCAACCAGTCTGTTTCAGGTTTTGATAAGTTGAAATATTTCCATGTATCGCTTGTTTGTAAATAGGCAGGTTGACTATAAAAAAATCCGTACATACATCCTGCAGCAATCTTTATTAAGAATAAACCAACAAGCCAATATTTACTTAACCCGCTTTTTCTAAAGAAAGAAATTTTAGTAATTAATATAGAAAAGCAAACCAGGCAAATAAGGAAAACGAGATTATTCAACGCAATCAATTTCCAGCAAGTTAACAGCAGAAAATTAAAGTAAAACAAAAAGCCCCGCAATAAGCGAGGCCTTCATAACAAATTAAAAAACTTTATTGTTTTAATACTTTAAAAGATTGTTTTCCTTCGTTACTTGTAGCAACCAAAAAATAAATTCCATGTTGTAAATCTGAAACAGAAATTGTTTTTGTACTTACACCGCGTGGATGATCATAAATCATTGTTGAAACTTTTGTGCCGCTTTCGCTAAACAATGAAAGTTCATATTTTGTAGAAATGGGATTGCTGATTTGAAGCGTAATAACATCTTTTACAGGATTGCCAATTATATTCAGTTGTACTCTTCCGTCATGCTGTAACTGAACACTGCTATTGTCATAACTGGTATATTGTTGGCTAAGTGCAGAGAAAGATAAAAAAACAACAGCAGCAACAACAGTGTAAATCTTTTTCATGATGATTCATTTTAAGTTTTTAAATACTGCAACCTTCGTATGGTGTTAATACAAAAGCTTTGCCAGATAAAACTCTTTACCAAAAGGTATGTTAACTGCAAGCTTCAAGTAAGGTAAATTCAGGTTGATCTTGTAAGTAAGATGAGAAATGAATTCTTTAACTTTCGGCCCATTTATCTCTTTCATCGGGAGAAAATTTCCAGGGCGCAAAATTATTTTCAATATTGCTAAACATTGTATTCCATTCCTGTGGCGCATTACTTTCTTCCATCACCAAAAAACGTCGTAGTTGTACAATTATATCAAGCGGATTTATACTAACCGGGCATTCTTCCACACAAGCCTGGCAGGTGGTACAAGCACGCAATTCTTCATGTGTTATATAATCATGAAGCAGTGTTTTATTATCATCAACAAAATTTTTATTCTGGTTGATATTTTTACCAACTGCTTCTGCCCTGTCGCGCGTTTTCATCATTATTAATCTTGGGCTTAAAACTTTTCCCGTAATGTTTGCAGGGCAAGATGCGGTACATCTTCCGCACTCTGTGCAACTGTATGCATCCAATAAATTCTTCCAGCTTAAATCAAAAACATCTTTTGCTCCAAATTTTTTATGCGTTTCAGTTGTTACATCTGTTGGTGCTAATTCTGGTTGCATCGAATACAAAACTTCATTCTGAATTTCAGGCATGTTTTCAAGCTTGCCTTGTGGTTCAAGCCTTGAATAATAAGCATTAGGAAATGCAAATAAAATATGCAAATGTTTTGAATAAGGCAGATAATTAAGAAATGCAAATATGCCTATGATATGTAGCCACCAGCAAGTTCTTTCCAACATCATTAAAGTATGATCGCTCATGCTTGCAAACAAAGGCTGTAACCAACGTGAAAATGCAAAATTTCCTGTAAGATGATTTGCATATTCGCCATAACCACGAAGTTGTAATGTTGTATCTGCGGAGTTCATCGTCAGGAAAAAACTCATCAACAAAATCTCTGTAATTAAAATATAATTCGCATCGCTTTTTGGCCAGCCATTTAGTTCTTTCATCCATAAACGTTTTACATGCAAAACGTTTCTTCTTATTAAAAAAATAACGCAAACAGTAAATACGCCAACTGCTAAAAATTCAAATGCATCAATCAGCCATGGATATAAACTTCCAAGAGGCTTTGAAAAAATTCTGTGTGTTCCAAACAAACCATCAATTGCAATTTCAAGCACTTCAATATTGATAATAATAAAGCCGGCATAAATTATAAAATGCATTACAGCAACCAAAGGATTGCGAAACATTTTCTTTTGTCCGAACGCCAACAGGAAAACGTTTTTCCAACGCTGGTTTTTATTATCATCGAACGATTCATCTCTTCCTACTAAAATATTTCTCCTGATCTGGTTTATATTTTTAGCAAATAACCAAACTGCTATAATAGTAATCGCAATAAATATAATTTGCAAAACAATTTGCATAATAATGTAATGTTTAATTGTTTCATAGTTTCAGGTTTGAAGCGTTATAGAAAAAACATTGAAACAATTAAACACTGAAACTTTTGAAACTTAATTGCGAAGATAAAGTTTTGGGTTTACGCAGTTCTGTAAAAACGCTTTCTTATTTTTATAAGATGGAAAACAGAATTATTTTAACCAGTGAAGCCTCTGCTGAGAAACTGCATCGTATGGCGCTTGAAGTGGCAGAACAATTAAGTGAAGACAATACTGAATTATTTATTATCGGTATAGAAGGCGCAGGCAAATTTGGTATTGAAGGAACCGGAAAACTTATTGCAGCAAAAGTTGCAGATTATTTAAAAAACTACATTTCATCGCCTATAAAAATAATGTCACTTCATTTGAATAAACATAAACCTGCAGTAATTACTTTAAGTGAAGAAATAAATTTTGACGATAAAAATATTTTGTTGGTTGATGATGTTAGTAATACCGGCAAAACTTTGGTATATGCACTAAAGCCATTCATGCAGTTTCATCCAAAAAGAATTCAAACATTGGTGATGGTTGAAAGAATGCATAAGCTTTTCCCTATAAAACCTGATTATGTTGGTTATTCATTTGCCACTGCTGCGGATGATTATGTAAAGGTTGAAGAAAAAGATGGCAATATTTCTGCATTGATTGTTTCTTCTAATTAATTCTATATTTTCAAACATTTCAAAATAAATAATTATATATGGATGCAGCCGTAAAATCAAAAATAGATACCTGGCTTAAAGGCAATTATGATGATGAAACAAAAAACGAAATAAAAAAATTACAAAGCGATAATAACGAAACGGAACTTACAGAAGCTTTTTATAAAAATCTTGAATTTGGCACCGGCGGCTTACGCGGATTAATGGGCGTTGGCACCAACCGCATAAATAAATATACTATCGGCATGGCAACGCAGGGTTTTGCGAATTATCTAAAGAAAACATATGGCGACGCAGAAATAAAAGTTGCTATTGCTCATGATAGTAGAAATAACAGCCGCTTTTTTGCTGAAACAACTGCTAACGTTTTTGCAGCCAATGGTATTAAAGTTTTTTTATTTGAATCATTGCGCCCAACACCTGAATTAAGTTTTACAATACGTTACATGAAGCTGAACGGTGGCGTAATAAATACTGCTTCACACAACCCTAAAGAATACAACGGTTATAAAGCGTATTGGAATGACGGCGGACAACTTGTTCCGCCGCATGATAAAAATGTAATTGCAGAAGTTGAAGCTATTAAAAGCGTTGATGATGTTAAGTTCAGCGGCGGCGAAAGCAACATAACCATCATCGGCAAAGAAATGGATGATGCATATATAAACATGGTAAAAGGTTTAAGTGTTTATCCTGAAGTTATTGCAAAGCAGCATGATCTTAAAATTGTGTACACGCCAATTCATGGATCAGGAATTATGCTTGTTCCTAAAACACTTGCTGCGTTTGGTTTTGACAATGTAACAATTGTTGCAGAACAAGAAAAACCAGATGGAAATTTTCCAACAGTTATTTATCCAAATCCTGAAGAGAGTGAAACAATGAGTATTGGCTTAATGAAAGCCAATGAATTAAATGCTGATATCTTATTGGGCACAGATCCTGATGCAGACCGCGTTGGCATTGGTATAAAAAATCATAAAGGCGAATGGGTTTTAATGAACGGAAATCAAACAGCTGTTTTGGCCATTGCTTATATGTTAGAAGCACGCAAAGCAAAAGGTATTGCTCAGCCAAATGATATGGTCATTAAAACAATTGTTACAACTGATTTGATTGACATTATTGCAGAAAAAAATAATGTTGCATGCTACAATGTACTTACCGGTTTTAAATGGATCGCAGAATTGATTAAAGAAAAAGAAGGCAAAGAAAATTATATTATTGGTGGTGAAGAAAGTTTTGGGTTAATGGTTGGCGATAAGCTTCGCGATAAAGATGCTGTTTCAGCAGTTGCATTTTTATGTGAGATGGCAGCTTATGAAAAAGATAAAGGCGTTGCTTTATATGATAAGTTGATTGATCTGTATATTCAATATGGATTTTATTATGAAGAGTTGATCAGCCTTACAAAAAAAGGAATGCGCGGCCAGGAAGAAATTGCTGAGATGATGCAGGCATATCGTGATAATCCGCCAACGCATATTAATAATTCACCTGTTTTAGAATTACTTGATTACGATACACAACAAGGTAAAAATTTGAAGAGCGGTGAAACGTGGAAAATAGAATTGCCAAAAAGTAATGTGTTGCAATTTAAGTTGGAAGATGGAACCAAAATTTCTGCGCGACCAAGCGGTACAGAACCGAAAATAAAATTTTATTTCAGTGTACATACAATGCTTGAAAACAAAGAAAAATTTGATAACACTTTAGCTTTACTCAAACAAAAGATACAAGATGTAATTGCTGATATGAAATTGAAATAAGCATTTTCTTCAGGCAACCTTTTTTATAAGACCGGAGTTTCTCTTGATGCTCCGGTTTTTTATTTCAACAAAAAAAAATTTATATGAAAAAAATTTACTTGTTAATAGCAGCAATCTTTATTCTAAAAATTTCATTTGCTAATACCTTCGTGGTAACCGTTTCCAATTATCAATTCTCTCCTGCAAATGTTAATGCCGTTGTGGGAGATACCATTAAATGGATTTGGAGCAGCGGATTTCATACAACAACTTCAACCAGTGTGCCTGCTGGTGCAGCTACATGGGATGCACCTATGCAGGGCAGCGGTCAAACATTCCTTTATAAATTAACAGTGGCAGGAAGCTACAATTATTTCTGCAGCATCCATCCAACAGCAATGCTCGGAACACTAAATGTAACCGGCATCTTACCTGTTACACTTAGCAACTTTAGTATATCACCTGCCGAAACAAATACAGCATTTATTGTATGGTCAACAGCAACAGAACAAAACACAGATCATTTCGAAATAATGCGCAGCCCTAATGGAAAAACTTTTACAAGTATTGCCAGTATTAAGGCTGCCGGTAATTCATCGCTAAAACAAAACTATTCTTACGTTGACAATACCATACCGCCGGCTTCCCACTTCTTATATTATTCGCTTACTATTGTTGATAAAGATGGCAGTAAAACTTCATCTGACATAAAAATGTACACTAACACAAACAGTAAGCCTAAATTAATTGTAAGTCTCAGTCCAAATCCTATATCAAGCCCAGGTCATCTTATGCTTCAGTTTAATGCGGAGAAACAAGGTTTAATGCATGCTCAATTATTTAATGCTTCAGGAAAACTTATTAAAGAAGATGATCTTTCTGCAGAAGAAGGTTTAAATAACGGGCACTTTCATATAGGTGATGTTGGCAAAGGCATTTATACAATTATTTTTTCAATGGATGGAAAAAAAGAATCTTATAAAATAGTAGTTCAATAATCTCTTTGCTTTACCAGGTAACTGCCTCGCAAAATTGCGGGGCAGTTTAGTTTTATATAATCCTTACAACGTAACGCTTAGTTTTGCATTATTGAATAAAGATCATCATACACAATTCATTAAACAAACAGCCGCAAAACTTGGCTTTCATTATTGCGGTATTGCGAAAGCTGTAAAACTGGATGATGATGCGCGCCGGCTTGAAAGCTGGCTACAGCAAGGTTTTCACGGCAATATGCAGTACATGGAAAATCATTTTGATTTGCGTATTGATCCGCAAAAACTTGTGCCCGGCGCAAAATCTGTTATCACACTATTATTAAATTATTTTCCTTCGCAACATCAGCAGGATGATGTTCCGAAGATTGCAAAATATGCTTATGGAAAAGATTATCATGAAGTAATTCGCAATAAACTCAACCATCTTATTCATCTGATAAAAGAAAATATTGGTGATGTAAATGGAAGAGGTTTTGTTGATAGTGCGCCTGTGCTTGAGCGTAGTTGGGCCATGCGCAGTGGCGCAGGTTGGATAGGCAAAAATGGCAACTTAATTACAAAACAAGGCTCATATTTTTTTATTGCAACGCTGATAACAGATCTCGATTTGATTGCTGACGATGCGTTTGCAAAAGATTATTGCGGCACCTGCACAAAATGTATTCACTCCTGCCCTACCAACGCCATCAAAGAAAATAAAGTGATTGATGGCAGCCGTTGCATTTCTTATTTTACTATCGAATTAAAAGATGCAATCATTCCAACCGAAATGAAAAATAAGTTTGAGAATTGGATGTTTGGTTGCGATATCTGCCAGGATGTTTGTCCCTGGAATCGTTTCAGCAAACCAACTGAAGAAACAGAGTTCACACCAATTCCTGAAATATTAAATCTTTCAACTGAAGAATGGAATAATATGAGTGAAGATGCTTTCAGAAAAATTTTCAAATCATCACCGCTTACAAGATCAAAATATAAAGGCATTCAAAGAAATTTAAAATTTATTCAAACAGGCAAACCCAGTATAATTGAATAATATTTTTGGTGACCAGCAGTTGTATTTCAATTAAGCACGGTTGCGTCGCAACACTTGTACTAAATATCGTTGAGCATCTCGGTGCTACTACAAATCTTTTTTATTAATTTACATAACCTCAAAAAACGCTTCTTGCCCTTCGCCTTTGGAGAAGGGTTGGGATGAGGTCTTACTCAACTTACTTTTGCTCTATGAATTTAATTGAACGCGACAGCAAATATGTTTGGCATCCTTTCACACAACAAAAAAATATGGCTGCACCA
>JBDUBY010000024.1:0-3008 GCA_040003735.1 Parafilimonas sp. | reverse complement strand
CAATCGTAAGCAAGATTTTTCCATCCATAGTAGCTTTATACACCTGGTGTTTTACTATATCTGTGATGTACAAAAATTCTGTACCATTTTCATTGTGTAGCGTAAGTCCATGACCACCGGGAAAATCATGACCCCATGTATTAAGTAATTTTCCTTTGGTGTTATAAATAAGGATATTATTTTTTGTTTCGTTAGTAATTAAAATAATTCTTCCATGTTTATCCTGCACCATTTCGTGGCAATCATTTACAGGATATTTTGATGCATCAGCTTTACTCCATTTTGTATCAAGTGTATATCGCATGTTGTTATAGCCATATACTTTTTCTTTATTTTTTGCATACAGTCCATTCATGATTAACATGCTGCCTGCAGCAATTGATGTGGTCTCTAAAAATTTTCTTCTGTTCATATTGCAGTTATAATTTTATTGAAAGAAATCAAGCCATAATATCTTTTACTACTTTACCTGCAACATCTGTCAAGCGATATCTTCTGCCCAAAAACTTGAAGGTTAGTTTTTCATGATCAATGCCCATCAACGCCAAAACAGTTGCATGAAAATCGTGCACGTGCACAGGATTTTGTGCGATGTTATAACCAAACTCATCTGTTTCGCCATACACACCGGGCTTAACGCCACCACCTGCCATCCATATAGTAAAACAACGCGGATGATGATCACGACCATAATTATCTTTTGTAAGTAATCCCTGGCAATAATTTGTTCTTCCAAATTCACCGCCCCATATTATAAGCGTTTCATCAAGCAATCCTCTTTGTTTCAAATCGGTTACTAATGCTGCACTTGCCTGGTCAACGTCATTACATTGTCCTTTGATTTCTGCGGGTAAATTATTATGCCCATCCCATCCCTGGTGATACAATTGCACAAAGCGAACTCCATTCTCACTCAGCTTTCTTGCAAGCAAACAATTCGCTGCAAATGTGCCCGGCACCAAACATTCAGGTCCATATAATTTAATAATGCTTTCAGGCTCTTTACTCATATCAGTAATTTCCGGAACTGCAGTTTGCATGCGATACGCCATTTCATATTGCTTTATCTTTGTTTTTATTTCAGGGTCGCCAAATTCTTTGTAAGAATCTTCATTCAATTCAGCCAGTTTATCAAGCATTTTTCTTCTGTCTGCTTTATTCATTCCATCGGGATTATTCAGATACAATACAGGATTTTCGCCGCTGCTGAATTGTACACCCTGGTGAATAGAATCTAAAAATCCGTTCGACCATAATTTTGAATATACACCTTGTCCATTACCTTTTCCTTTTGATAATAAAACACAGAATGCCGGAAGATTTTTGTTCTCACTGCCAAGTCCATAACTCAACCATGAACCCATGCTTGGACGATTACCTACCTGCGCACCTGTTTGAAAAAAAGTTAATGCAGGATCATGGTTGATCGCTTCTGTGTATAAACTTTTTACGATGCAGAGATCATCAACAACACTTGCAGTATATGGTAAGAGTTCACTAATGTATGCTCTCGATTGACCATATTGATTAAACTGAAAAACGGTACCTGCCAAAGGAAATTTTTTCTGATCTGCAGTCATACCAGTTAACCTTTGCCCTTGCCGTATGCTTGCAGGCAAGTCTTCGCCGTGCATCTTTTGCAGCAGCGGTTTATAATCAAACAAATCAAGTTGTGATGGTGCACCGTTTTGAAACAGGTAAATAATTCTTTTTGCTTTTGGAGCAAATTGTGCAAGACCTGTAAGCATTGCTTCATCATCTTTTTTACTAAACAGGTCAGGTATAAGCAATGAACCTAAGGCAACGCTTCCTATGCCAAGACTTAACCTGGATAAGAAGCGACGACGATTTAGAGTAAGCCTGTTTTCAAGAAATTCTTTTTCCATAATTTATATTAATGACCTCACCTAAGTCCTCTCCAAAGGAGAGGACTTATAACCTCCCGAAAGTGTAAGACTAATAAAATATTCAGGCACTTTCTTGCCCTTCTCCTTTGGAGAAGGGTTGGGATGAGTCTGAATTTATTTCGTTATCGCTTCATCCATATTATATATCATTTCAATAGTCTTCATTAATGCTGCGGTGGAATTCTTGTCCTGCATATCATCTTGTTTATATTCTCCTTGCTGTAAAGTTGTATCAGCACTCAGTTTATTTTGTTTGAATAACTGCAACTCATCATCATAATAACTCTGCAAAATATTTATTTCTTTATCGTTTGGCTTGCGGCAAATAACTAATCTGAATGCTTTCGTTAAATTATAATTTTCATCTTTTTTCTCTTCAGATAATTTCTGCGCCATTACACGTGATGCTTCCAACACTGTTGGGTCATTCATCATAATCAATGCCTGCAATGGTGTGTTTGTCGTTAAACGTCGTACTTCGCATTGATCGCGATTACTTGCATCAAATATTATCATAGATGGTGGCGGCACAGTTAATTTTATAAACGTGTACATCCCTCTTCTGTAAAGTGAATCTCCATGATCCTGTTTGTATGTTGCCAACACTCCACGACCAGATGTAGCTTGCTCCCAAAGACCTTTTGGCTGATACGGTTTTACACTTGATCCGCCAATGGTTCTTACTAATAATCCACTGCTTGATAATACCATGTCGCGTACAAATTCAGCAGGCAACCGAATACGTGATCCTCTTGATAAATAAACATTCTCAGGATCAATTTCTAATTTATCTTTTGTTACAACTGCGGATTGACGGTAAGTGGCGCTCATCACTATTTGCTTAACCAATCTTTTAACATCCCAACCATGTTCCATAAAATCAACAGCAAGCCAATCGAGTAATTCAGGATGTGATGGAATATCGCCCTGCATACCAAAATCTCCCGAGGATTTTACAATGCCGCGGCCAAAAAATTCCTGCCACATTTGATTTACAAAGACACGTGCAGTAAGCGGGTTATTTTTATCAACTGTCCACTCAGCTAAACCCAAACGATTCTGCGGATATTTTGTGCTGTCAAATTTCATTACAGCCGGCAA
>JBDUBY010000349.1:0-3012 GCA_040003735.1 Parafilimonas sp. | reverse complement strand
GATTTACCATTATTAAATACAAAAACTTTTGCACCAAAACCTTTTGTATTCAAGCTGTCACCTTTCAATATAAAACCTATGCTGTGATTTGTTTTTTCTTTGTTTGGCTGGTTCTCATTATTAATTAAAACAAATGCTGGCTGATTAATATTATTTACAACCAAATCAAGATCGCCATCATTATCCAGATCAACATACGCGGCACCATTCGACATAGAATTTTGTTTAATGCCGGATGAATCTGTAATGTTAGTAAAAGTATAATCGCCGTTATTCAGGTATAAATAATTTGGTACCTCAACATGCTTTAATGCAACCAATTTATCACGCAACATTTTCCTAAACTGTTCTTCACCAGATGTTGCGGAAGTTTGACTAAACGATATAAAATCAGCATTAATAAAATCTCTTCCAATGCCGTTGGTAATGTGTGCATCTTTATAACCATCGTTATTAAAATCTGCAAATAGAATACTCCAGCTCCAATCCGTTTCGCTAATGCCAGCCATTTGTCCTATCTCACTAAAAAATGGAACAGATGTATCACCTTTATAATAATTGCCATTATTTAATTGCAACATATTGCGCATAAACTCCGGCGAGTAACCAAGATTTCTTTCTTGCTGGTAACGATCATAATTCATGAAAGAAAAACTTTGCTTTTTACGCTCATTATCTTCCGGTATCATATCAACTGAAGCGAAATCAATCTTATCATCATTATTAATATCAGCCGCATCGCAACCCATGCTGCTATAGCTTTGATGTTTGGTTGATGCATCCAACACATTCGTAAATGTTCCGTTCTTATTATTCAGCCATAAATCATCATTCGATACAAAATCGCCGCATACAAAAATATCCGGATATCCATCCATATTAAAATCAGAAATCGAAACGCCTAAACCATAACCATCTTCTTTTATACCGGCTTGCATTGAAACATCTGTAAAAACAGGATGACCATTTTTGTTGCCATCATTTCTATATAACTTATCATTTGCCGGCGATTTGCCGGTAAGATTTTTTGGAAATAAATAGTTGGCTGAATAAGATGCATTCAACATGTAATTTGATAAATACATATCAAGGTCGCCATCTTTATCATAATCAAAAAATACAGCCTGCGTTGAATAGCTTGTATCAGCCAAACCATATTCAACCGCTTCTTCTTTAAAAGTATTATTATGTTGGTTGATGAAAAGCAAATTGCGCGAATGCGCGCCTAACGTTTTACCATATGTGCAGAGATAAATATCATCGTAACCATCGCCATTAATATCAACAACGCTAACGCCTGTAATCCAATCGCTGATTGTTAAGCCGGCGCTTTGTGTTATATCTTCAAAGTGATTATTGCCTTTATTTATATAAAGCTTACTGCTAACCTGGTTACCGCAAAAAAACAGATCTTTCAAACCATCATTATTCACATCAATTACACCAACGCCGCCGCCCATGTAAGCAAATTCATTTAATGCATCGCCGGGCAATTTTGTCTCATCAATTGTATTGCTGAATGTAATGCCTGTTTCTTTTGATGATACAGAAGTGAATAATTGAATGTATATTTTTTCTTTGCAGCCGGTTACAAGTAAAATGCAAAGGATTATTATCGAATAAGCATTAATACACTTCATATTACAATCTTATTATTCTCTGACTCTATTTTTTAAATCCATCCTTTCGTGCAGGATTCTAATTATTTCAATCTTCGTTTTAGAAATAACATGATAAAAAATTATATGACGCCCTGCTTTAAATCCAAGTAAATCATTTATAATCTGTTCATATTTTTTTCCAAACGATGAATTATCAGCAACTTGTTGACAGCAATTCAAAAGCATCTCATAGTATTTATCCGCTTGGTTTTCCGACCATTTTTCGAATGAGTAATTCCAAATGGCAGATAAGTCCTCAACAGCTTTATTGGTAAAACGATATTTAGCCATTCAACTTTTTAGAATTTTTTAAATTCTTAAGGTGATTCTTAGCATTAAAATTTTTAGCAACGCCGCTATTCAAGCCTTCATTAATTGCTTTTTTTAATGAAGAGATAGCTTTGTCCTCTTCTTCCAAAAGGCGCAGACCTGCTCTTATTACTTCGCTTGCGTTATTGTATCGTCCTTGTGTAATTTTAGTTTCTACAAAATTTTCAAAATAATCACCCAATGAAACTGAAGTGTTTTTCGCCATAAAAATTAATAAATAATAAAATTACCAAGATTTGGTAACTTTTTAGAGCATAATTATTAATCACTTTTTTTCAATCCCAACTTTTATCTGCGTAAAAGAATGCGGCAGAAATGTGTATGATAATTTATTTCCATTCAGCTTCACATCTTTTGTTATTGGCGCATATTGAGATTGTTTATCTATAGAAAACGGCGCCTTTAAATCATCACTATTTACAACACTTGCTTCAGCTTTGCCCGAAAAATTGCCGGAATTATTTATGATATCTGTAGTGATAGCTTTATCCTCGCTTTTGTTAATTACATTGATAAAAACTGTGTTGTTATCTTTTGAATAAACAGTAGTTGCATCTAAAACATCAATGCCTTTATACAATGCTGTACTGAAAGTATCGCAGGCAACATATGTATCAACAGAAGTGCCAAGACAATTATTTGAAAACAGTTTGAACGTATAAAAAACCGGCGATTTATAAGTGCCTTTTTTCGGATCGCTTGATAAGAGTGAAGTTGCCATAGTAAAATTTCCCATCTTCACCACATCAGCATGGCGAACAAAAGAATTTAAACATTCTGCAATCGGCAATACGTTCATAAAATTTCTTCCAAAGGCGCCCCATTCATCAACCGAAATGGCAATAGGATTTTTATAATTCATCTTTGATTTTGCTGTTTGAATTTGTTCTGCAACCAATCTTATCTTCTCATCAAAATCCATAGCACCGTTGCCAATGTAATTGTAATAATTATCAGGCGAACCGTCTTCCCAATAACGATGGATTGAAAGATAATCAATCTTATCGCCGATGCCTTCGAG
>JBDUBY010000151.1:0-3031 GCA_040003735.1 Parafilimonas sp. | reverse complement strand
GAATGCATCTGGGTGAATTGAGTGGGATTGCGCCTACACACAAAGAAGTAGATTTCCCTTTTGTGATTTGTTATGAAATTGAAAACGAAAAAATTATTAGTCATTGGATACTGGGTGATCAAATGAGCCTGATGGAACAGTTGGGTGTTGTGCCTGCTACTGCCGCAGCGCATTGATCAACGCAACAAATGAACAAGTAATTGCAACAAATGCGATAACACAACACCTCTACAGGTATATAACTTTATAAAAATTATTTTATGGATCAGCAAAGAAAAAATAAAGAGTTCATCATTAATTATTTTAATGCACTTAGCGGTGTTGCAAAACCAAGAACGCTTCTCGAAAAATATATAACCGATGAAGCCTTGATCGGTCATATTGAATTTTTTGAAGCTGTATTTCCCAATTATGAAGTTGTTGCAGATGAGATGACTGCAGAAGGCAATCGTGTAATTGTGAAGGCACGTACAAAAGGCACACATCTCGGAGAGTTTTTAGGCATTCCCCCAACGTATAAAACAATAGATTTCCCTTTTGTTATCGGCTACGAAATTGAAAACAATATGATCATCAGTCACTGGATGCTGGCTGATAAGATGAGTTTGATGGAACAATTAGGTGTTATGCCTGCTGCAGGAGCGCATTAATCAATGCAACAAATGAATAAGTAATTGCACAAAGAATTATTGGCGACCAAATAGATATCGTGAATGCACACGGATAAGTAAACCCATTCCCAAAATTTAAAAATTAATATTCCTGTCGAGACATTCAATGAAAATTGAATTGTACGTATTGAAGCAACATTTCAATGCGCAGGATACTGTATTTACTAAATATAGATTTAACCCGGCGTAGCCGAAAACCGGATTACAGAGTAGGCATTTTTAATAATTATTATTATGAAAAAAACAATCACAATTTTTTTTGCAGCAATTATAGTACTGCAAAATGTACATGCACAAAACTGGCGCTTAACAGGTAATGGCGGTATTGTGGACACTAACTTTATAGGAACCAAAAATGCAGCCGCTTTAAAATTCAAAGTAAATAACAAGCTTTCGGGTAAAATTGATTTTCTGTCATCCAGCGCAGGAACATCTTTCGGTTTCCAGGCACTTAAATCAAATGCTGCCGCAGGCAACACTGCATTTGGTTATGTAGCTATGATTGCAAATACATCGGGCTTTGCGAATACTGCTATGGGCCAATACAGTATGAATTTAAATGTAGGTGGTTATTCCAACACTGCCTTCGGCAGCCAGAGTCTTGCAGGTAATATTTCCGGCTATTTTAATACAGCTATAGGTCAGGCTGCTCTTTCCGGCAGTAAGGGTTTTGATAACACAGCGGTGGGAAGGTATTCACTGGTTTCACTTACTACCGGCAATTCTAATACAGCCTTAGGATCGGCAACCAACGTAAATGATGGTACATTAAGTAATGTTACGTTACTTGGCGATTTTGCAACAGGAACAGCGAGTAACCAGGTAAGAGTTGGCAATGGTTCTACTACCAGTATAGGCGGGCAAGTTGACTGGTCTACACTTAGTGATGCAAGGGTAAAAAGAAATATAAAACAAAATGTACCAGGTCTTGATTTTATAAACAAACTACAACCCGTTACTTATAACCTTAATCTTGATGCATTAGAGGGGATAATAAAAGCAACTGTATTAAAAGATGAAGAAGGTAAAATACTACTCCCTTCAGCGCAGGATATTGCAGCACATAAGGCAAAAGAAAAAATCGTTTACAGCGGGTTTATTGCACAGGATGTTGAAAAAATTGCAAAGAGCCTAAACTATGATTTCAGTGGCGTTGATGCTGCAAAAAACAGCAAGGATTTATATGGCTTGCGGTATGCAGAATTTGTAGTGCCATTAGTAAAGGCTGTGCAGGAACTGAGTAAGCAAAACGAAAGCCTGCAACAACAAATTGATGAGCTGAAAAGGAATAGTTTATCAAATAGTCAATCAGCTTTTGCAAATACAAATAATGCATTGAGTAAAGCAATCCATGTGTCCCCTAACCCTGTAAGAAACCAGCTTACTGTTTCGGGCTTATCTGCAGGCGTTTCGAATTATATAGAGCTTACAGATTTAAACGGACGCAGTTTATTAAAACAAAAAGTATCAGATACAAATGAAACGTTTGATGTTTCAAGGTATGCAAATGGTACCTACGAACTTCTTTATTTTGATGGAACTAAAATGCAGCAGGTAAAATTCATAAAACAATAAAATCATTCATTAAGAAGCCATCTTTTTAGATGGCTTCTTATATCCTGCAAATAATTGAAATGAATTTCTTTACAAATACCTTCTTATCTCTTCAACCAATTCTGTTTTTGTAATGGGAATTCCCATTACTTTATTATAAGCTTTTGCATCAACCAAAAATTTGTCACGAATAATTTTTATAAGCTGGCCATTATTAATTTCAGGAACAAGAATGGTTTCAAAATTATTTAAGATCTCACCAAGGTTTTTGGGGAAAGGTCTTAAGTAACGCAAATGTGCATGGCTTACCGCATATCCTTCAACCTGCAACTGGTGTGTTGCACTTTTAATAGCGCCGTATGTACTTCCCCAACCAAGCACTAAAATTTTTCCTGTTGAAGGGCCGCTATCTAATGTTTGTAAAGGAATATAATCAGCAATGTTTTCTACTTTTTGTTCGCGGATATTTATCATCAGTTGATGGTTCTCCGGATCATAACTTACATTGCCGGTGATGTTTTGTTTTTCCAAACCACCAATGCGATGCTCTAATCCGGCTGTGCCCGGAATTGCCCATGGACGAACTAATTTCTCATCACGTTTATAAGGCAAAAATGTTGGTTCATCTTCATCAAGCCCTTGCTTGAATTTTACTTTTATTTCAGGCAACTCATCACTCTTCGGAAAATGCCAGGGTTCTGCTCCGTTGGCAATATATCCATCACTTAAAAATATTACTGGCGTCATATGCTGTACGGCAATGCGCACTGCTTCAAAAACTGCATCAAAACAATCGCTTGGTGTGC
>JBDUBY010000246.1:0-10205 GCA_040003735.1 Parafilimonas sp. | reverse complement strand
TGCAGCTAATAATATTTTATTTTAAACGCGACAAAGTTAACCGTTCATATTTAAAGTAGTGCTAAATCGGTTTATTCAACTTTAATAAGTTGTGCTACCAGATCTGCCTCAGTTGCAACTTTCCCTCCCACATATACAGTTCCTTTCATATCACAAAGCCCTCTTCTTATAGGGCTATTTAATTCCATTTTTAAAATCATGGTATCTCCCGGCACAACTTTTTGTTTGAACTTGCAATTATTAATCTTTACAAAATAGGTATCATATTTACCTTCGGGCATTGCGTTGATACATAGAATTCCTCCGGTTTGCGCTAATGCTTCCACCTGTAAAACGCCGGGCATTACAGGATTATTTGGAAAATGGCCCTGGAAAAACCATTCATTAAATGTTACGTTTTTGATACCTATAATACGATTGTGTGTAAGTTCAATTATTTTATCAACCAATAAAAACGGAAAGCGGTGCGGTAATGTTTTTTCAATATAATCTAAACCAAAAACTGATGGCTGTGTGGAATCGTACACTGGCACATCTTTCAGGTGCTTATTTTTTTTTATATAGTGTTTGATTTTTTTTGCGAATTCTACATTGCTGCTGTGGCCTGGTCGGTTAGCAATTATGCGGGCTTTAATGGGATAACCAACTAAAGTAAGATCGCCAACAACATCCAGTAATTTATGACGTGCAGGTTCGTTGGGAAAACGTAATTCTAAATTATTAAGATACCCTTCGCTTTTAACTTCAATCTGGTCTCTCTTAAAAACTTTCTTCAGCCGCTTCATTTCTTTATCGTCAACCGGTTTATCAACAATAACTATTGCATTGTTTATGTCGCCACCTTTTATAAGATTATTATCAAGCAACATTTCAAGTTCATGTAAAAAACAAAATGTGCGGCATGGAGCAATTTCAGTTCTAAAATCACGAATATTTTTTAAACCAGCGTGCTGCGTTCCCAATACAGGGCTATTAAAATCAATAAGTGTGGTTAACCTATAACTTGTTGAGGGAAGCGCAGCCATCTCAACTCTTTTCTCCTCATCATAATAAAAAATATTTTCTTCCAGGCTATACCAGGCTTTCGATGCCTCTTGCTCCAAAACTCCTGCATCAGAAATCAATTCAGTAAATGGCAATGAACTTCCATCAATTATTGGTATTTCAGGTCCATTAATTTCAATCAAAACATTATCTACTCCCATTCCCGTTAAGGCCGCAAGAATATGTTCAACAGTGCTCGCTTTTGCATCACCAATCTGCAGCGTAGTTCCGCGGCTTGTATCTGTAACTAAATCGCAATCTGCTTTTATAAGTTGAGATCCCGGCAAATCCACGCGTTGAAACTGTATGCCAAAACCCGGATGTGCAGGATTGAGTTTCATATCAACCAACACACCTGTGTGTAAACCCGTTCCGCTTATGCTTGTTGCTTTTGAAAGTGTATGTTGTTTATCAGGATTAAAATTTACATCCATTTACCGTTGTTTAAATTCTAAAATTATATAGGGCATATAAATTAGTATAGAGATAGAAATTGCCCTTTATAATTTGCGTGCAAAAATAAGGTTTAAAATGTGCCAATATGTGTAAGAAAAGCTAAGAGGAGCAACGAAGAAATTAAAAGCTAACTTTTTCATGCAATAATTGCTGAACAAGTTTTTCAAGTTCGGCAACTCTTTTTTCCATTTGAGGCAGATTTCTTGCCAAAGCCTGGCTGCGCAAAGCACTTGTATAATCGTAAGCAGGCGAACCAGTAACAGCTGTATTTTTTTGTTTGATTGATTTTGATACGCCGCTTTGTGCATTAATTTTTGAGCCATCAGCAATTTGCAAATGACCAACTATTCCAACCTGTCCACCAATCATAGCGTGGTTACCGATTTTGGTACTGCCGCTAACACCAGACTGTGCAGCTATTACAGTATCACAACCTATTTCAACATTGTGAGCAATTTGTATAAGATTATCAAGCTTTGTTCCTTTATGAATTATTGTTGAGCCAACTGTAGCACGATCAATAGTTGTATTACTTCCAATTTCAACATTATCTTCTATCACTACATTGCCAATTTGCGGAACTTTTTTATAGCTGCCATCATCCTGCGGAGCAAAACCAAAGCCATCACTGCCAATTACAGTTCCTGCATGTATTGTAACATTGTTCGCAACAACACATCCAAAATAAATTTTTACGCCGGGATGCAAAATGGAGTTGTTACCAATCTTTACATCATTACCAATATAAACACCAGGATATAATTTTGTATTGTTGCCGATAGTCACGTTTTCGCCAATATATGTAAATGCGCCTATGAAAATATTTTCACCAAGTTTTGCTGATGGATCTATGTAAGACGGTTGTTGAATACCGGTTAATTGCGCCTGCATCATTTCCTGGTATTTCTGCAGCAAATTAGCAAATGCAATGTAGGCATCTGCTACGCGAATAAGTGTTGCAGCAACCGGTTGTTTCAATTCAAGATTTTCATTAATTATTATTATTGATGCCTGCGTTGTGTATAAAAAATCTTCGTATTTAGGGTTGGCAAGAAAAGCAAGCTGGCCTTGTTTGGCCTCTTCAATTTTACCAAATGAGTTTACTTCAGCAGTTTCGGTTCCTTCTACTTTTCCGTTTATAAGTTGCGCAATGCGATCTGCATTGATCTTCATAAATTAATTTTTATGTAATTTCCGTATAACGGAAATAATTATAAATTATGCGAGGTAGCTAATTGACAAATGTAAAATTTTTTAACGGGCATGGAAAGTGTTTTATGTATCAAAGGATCATCCACCTGTGATATATCTCTAAAACTGCCATCTTTTGCAATAATGTTGATGCGCTCATCCTTTAAAGTATAAGTTGTATTCATGGCTTCGCCGGTAAAAATAAAATAGCCTGCTTCATGCAATGAAAGATTCATTTGTTGAGCAAGTTGTTTTCTTTTTTCTTCAACTTCGTTTTCATCAAATGCATATGTTTGTAAACGGCATTTATATAAATTTCTGTTTAATAAACTTAGGCATAAAGTTGAAAGAATTTTATCTGAATGATTGCTCCATTTTTTTACGGCAAACATCACATCATAATCATCCAACAAACAAAATTTTTCAAGCGCTTCATTATTCATTTCAGAATATGTTTCAAAAAAATAATCCAATGTTGAATTAAGTTTTAAATCAGTGTAATCAGCATAAATTTCCCTTACTCTTTCAATAATTTTTACAATCATTTTTTCTGCTGCCAAAACCGTTTTATGCAAGTACACCTGCCAATACATTTGCCTTCGCGCAACTAAAAATTTCTCTACGCTGTACAAACCTTTTTCTTCAATCATTAACTGCCCGTTATGCACTGTAAGCATTTTAAGAATACGGTCATAACCAATCACACCTTCACTTACACCAGTAAAAAAACTATCTCTTGTTAAATAATCCATACGGTCAACATCTAATTGTCCGCTTATTAACTGATGCAAAAATTGTTTGTGATATTGATCAGTAAATATTGAAATTGCTGTTGAGAGTTTACCATCGAATTCTTCATTCAACCTATGCATTATTTGCAACCCAATGGTTTCGTGATGTACGTTTGGTATCAATACATTTTCCAGTGCATGCGAAAAAGGACCGTGACCAATATCATGTAATAAAATAGCCGCTTTTGCAGCGGTAAATTCTTCTGCAGTTATATCAATATTTTTATTCTGCAATTCATTTAAAGCAAGAGAAATTAAATGATAAGCACCGAGCGAATGATGCAACCTTGTATGCACAGCGCCAGGATAAACCGTTTGCGCCAAAGCCATTTGATAAATGCGCCGCAAACGTTGATACCATGGATGATTTATTATATCAAACAGCAAAGGATTATCTATTGTTATAAATCCATAAATTGGATCATTTATAATTTTTCTTATTGAACGATGCATTAATGTTGAGGCTTTGTTAAATCAATTATTAATAACATTTAACTGTGAAATGACGGAGTTTTTAAAAGATACTTTTACAAACTGCGTTTGTTTGCAAAGATTGCATTTTTTATAATCGTAAAGCAGAAGAAAAATCAAACTAAAAATTAAAACTTTATGGCTATAGCAACTATACTTTGGGTAGATGATGAAATAGAAAACCTTCAATCTCAAAAATTATTTTTAGAAAATAAAGGCTACGAAGTGCATACAAGAACTAATGGTTTTGATGCAGTAGATTTTGTAAAAGATAACCAGCTTGATATTGTTTTGCTTGATGAATCTATGCCAGGCATTACGGGTTTGGAAACACTGCAAAAGATAAAAGAAGTAAGCAATATTCCGGTTGTAATGATTACAAAAAATGAAACGGAAAATTTAATGGAAGATGCAATCGGCAGCCAGATAACTGATTATCTTATTAAGCCGGTAAACCCAAACCAGGTATTGCTTTGTCTTAAAAAAATTATTGATAATAAAAGGCTTGTTGGCGAAAAAACAACATCAGCTTACCAGCAGCAATTCCGCAATTTATTTATGGCGCTTAACAGCAATCCTGATTATAATGAGTGGATGGAAATTTATAAAAAACTGGTGTATTGGGAACTTGAAATGGAGAAAAGCAACAGCCCTGAAATGCAGGAAGTTTTTCAAACACAAAAGCAGGAAGCAAACACAGAATTTTTTAAATTCATCAGTAAAAATTATGCGAATTGGTTAAGTGGAAAATCAAATGATGTACCGGTGATGAGCCATAATTTATTTAAGAATAAAATTCTTCCGCAGGTTGAAAAAGGAACGCCCACTTTTTTTATATTAATAGATAATTTACGTCTTGATCAATGGAAAGCTATTCAACCCATATTTGCTGAAAGCTTTCGCATAACTGAAGAAGATACTTTTTACAGCATTTTACCTACAGCTACACAGTATTGCCGCAATGCAATTTTTGCAGGAATGCTTCCTATCGACATAGAAAAAAATTATCCTGACTTTTGGAAAAATGATGATGAAGAAGGAAGTAAAAATATGCATGAGGAAGATTTTTTCAGATCGCAATTAAAGCGTTTGAAACGTGATGATATAAAGTTCAGTTATACCAAAGTACTTCATCATAATGATGGCCAACAATTGCTTAATAATATTCATAACCTGCTTACGAATGATTTGAATATAATCGTGTACAATTTTGTTGACATGCTAAGCCATGCAAGAACTGAAATGGAAGTATTAAAAGAACTTGCAGGTGATGAAACAAGTTATCGCAGCATTACAAAAAGCTGGTTTGAATACAGCCCTTTGCACCAGGCTTTAAAAAAGATTGCCGATAAAAAAATAAATATAGTTTTAGCAACAGACCATGGTAGTGTGCGTGTAAATAATCCATGTAAAGTAATTGGCGATAAACAAACAACTGCAAACCTTCGCTATAAACATGGCCGTAATTTAAATTACGATGCGAAAGATGTGCTTGCATTCCGCGATCCGCGTTTGGCGGGATTGCCTGTTCCTAATGTAAATTCATCTTACATTTTTGCGCGTGAAAACACATACTTATGTTACCCTAATAATTATAATTATTATGTAAATTATTATCGCAATACTTTTCAGCATGGCGGAGTAAGTATGGAAGAAATGATAATTCCCTTAGTTAAAATGTCGAGTAAATAACTTGAATAATCAATCGTGAAAAGCGAAACATCATATAGTTTGTCTTCACGATTGATAAACTTTTACTCATCGTCTTCTTCATGATATGCATCTTCACTGCTGTAATAAGCATTAGACCATGCTTTCACTGCTTCATCACTTAATAACTCAATTATATCAAAAATCGGATCTGATTTTCTTTTCCAAACCTGGATTATAGTGTCCTTGTATTTTTCAACATACATGCAATGATCGCTTATTACTTTAATTTGTAATACTGTGAGATCGTCATTTTCTTTTTCCTGTACCAGATAAAAACAACCTGGCTCTAATAGTGCATACGAATACATAGCCTGTCTTTAAAAATTAAAAAATAACTGAGAATTTAATGGGAAGGTCTTACGAAAGTGGGTAAGTGAGTAAGATTGTAAAACTGTGTTGCAAATGTATAGAAATAAAGCAAAGAAAAAAGATGGAGTTTGTTATAATTAATAAAGCATTAGAAACTAATGAGTTAATTATTTGGCTCAGTTAATATCGGTTGTTTAAAATTATGGCTTGATGTAATTGTCATGCGTTTGCGGTAATTACCAAACATGCTTTTTAATTGAATCATTAAAACGCCTAAAACACCTTCTTTTAAAATGGTTTTACTCATTTTGCTTACGCCTGTTTTGCGATCTATAAAAGTAATAGGCACTTCTTTTAGTTTAAACCCAAGTTTCCAGGCTGTAAATTTCATTTCGATCTGGAATGCATAACCAATAAATTTTATTTCATTGAAATTGATTGCTTCCAATACTTTTCTTTTATAGCAGATGAAACCTGCAGTTGGGTCTTTAACCGGCATAAACGTTATAAGCCTTGTATAAAAGGCGCCACCTTTTGAATAAATTTGCCTGTCTAAAGGCCAGTTTTCAGTTTTGCCTCCGGGTACATACCGGCTGCCAATTGCAACATCGAATTTGTCTTTTTTACAAGCATTGTATAACCGTTCTAAATCTATAGGGTTGTGTGAAAAATCAGCGTCCATTTCAAAAATAAAATCATATCCATTTTCAATTGCCCATTTAAAACCCTTAATATAAGCTGTGCCAAGCCCAAGCTTTCCCTGTCTTTTTAAAATGAATAACTGATCAGGAAAAAAAGGTTTCATTTTTTCAGCTTCAGCAGCAGTGCCATCAGGCGAATTATCATCCACAACCAATACATGGTAGTTAAGGTTTAATGCAAAAATTGTTTTGAGAATTATTGGTATATTCTCAATTTCATTATAGGTGGGTATAATAACTAATTTTTCCAATAAACATTAGTGAGATGTCGAAAATACAATATTCCAACTTTAATCAAATAAAGAAAAAGCCAAAATTGATTAATTTATTTTTTTGATAAATGTGCGGTTTAAAATCTCGGTAAGTTTTTGTTTTGTATTAAGTGGGAAATCGCCTTTCATCATCCAATCATAATACTGAGGTTCAGCCTTTAAAATTTCTATAACAGATTTGCCCTTGTGTTTGCCAAAATTAAAAATTTCAACGCCATCAATCATAATCATTCGTCGTGCAAAATCAACGCAATCTTCGGTACCTATACAGGTTAAAATACTTTCCAATGTTAAACCAAGTTGAGGGTACCGTTCTATTTGCGCATGCAATATTTCAAGTGTTGCTGTAGCGTCAGCTTCTGCGCTGTGGGCGTTTTCAAGAATTTTATTGCAGTAAAATTTATACGCAGCTCCTAATGTTCTTTGTTCCATCTGGTGAAATATCTTTTGCACATCAACCAGTTTTCTGCCTTCCATTGAAAACTCAAGACCGGATCTTAAGAACTCTTCCACTAACATAGGAACGTCAAACCTATTACTGTTATATCCACCTAAATCGCAGTTGTTGAGAAATTGTTTTATCTCGTTTGCTATTTGCTTGAATGTTGGTGCATCTTTAACCATCTCATCAGTAATGCCATGTATATTACTTGATGCTGAAGGAATAGGTTTTTGAGGATTTAAGATTTTTCGTTTTTTTAAAACAGTACCATCGGGCATTAGCTTTACAATAGCTATTTCAATTATTTTATCGGTAGCTAAATCAATGCCTGTTGTTTCAAGGTCTATTACAGCAAGTGGATGTGAAATCTGGAGGCTCATTCTTATATGTTACGATGCGAAAGTAATATTAGTTCTGAAAAGAATGTAATGTGAAACACCAGGTATTAGAATAAAAGATTAGTTTAGTAACAAACAATTTTGTTATTCATTTTACGTTTATCTCAAAAATGTCCAATTTACTATGCGTAAGTTTTTTTTATTGATTGTGGCTGTATCATTTTGCGCCATGCTCTTCTCTTCTTGTGTAGAGAGCCGCAGAAATTCAACATGCCCATCACACGATCCCAATTATTTTAGAAAAGGAAGATAATTATTTTACCAGAGAGCGACCAATTACTATCCGCTGTACTTCACTTGTTCCTTCATAAATCTGGGTAATTTTTGCATCGCGCATCATGCGTTCTACATGATATTCTTTTACATACCCATAACCGCCGTGTACTTGTACAGCTTCTGTTGTAACCCACATGGCAGTTTCAGATGCAAATACTTTAGCCATAGCAGAACTTATGGTATAATCTCTTTTATTGTCTTTGTCAAGCGCTGCTTTATAAATAAGTAATCTGGAGGCTTCAATTTTTGTAATCATATCAGCCAGCTTAAATTGTATTGCCTGGTGATTAATTATCTCTTTACCAAAAGCTCTTCTTTGAGTTGCATATTGCAAAGAGCGCTCATACGCGCCGGAAGCTATTCCTAATGCCTGGGCTGCAATGCCAATTCTTCCTCCATTTAAAACCTGCATTGCAAACTTGAACCCAAAACCTTCTTTACCAATCCTGTTTTCTTTTGGCACTTTTACATCTGTAAACTCAACTGAATGCGTATCGCTGCCGCGGATGCCCATTTTATTTTCTTTGGCACCAATTGTTACGCCTGGGGAATCTTTTTCAATTATTAAAGCATTAATACCTCTTGAACCCTTAGAGCGATCAGTTTGTACCATTACCAGGTAAACACTTGCGCTTGACCCGTTGGTGATCCAGTTTTTAATTCCATTCACTAAATAATAATCACCCATATCTTCCGCAGTGGTATGCTGAGATGTGGCGTCACTTCCTGCTTCAGGCTCACTTAATAAAAAAGCACCAATATATAATTCATCATCTTTTTTGCCTTGCGCTAACGGTACAAGATATTGTTGCTTTTGCTGTTCTGAACCATAACTTTCCAGCCCCCAACAAACAAGACTATTATTAACACTCATACAAACAGCAACACTTGCGTCAACTTTTGCAATTTCCTCCATGGCAATTACATAACTTAATGTGTCCATACCAGAGCCGCCGTATTTTGTACTAACCATCATTCCCAAAAAACCAAGTTCAGATAATTTTAAAATTTGCTCTTTAGGAAAAATCATTTTTTCATCACGCTCAATTACGCCGGGCAAACATTCGGTATTGGCAAAATCGTGTGCAGCCTGCTGAATCATCAGCTGCTCTTCGTTCAAATCAAAATCCATTTTGGAAAATTTGGTTGCAAAAGTACACTAACAGCTGTGAGTTATTTTAGAAATTAAATTTATTTACCATATACTTCCAACATCTTCTTCAAATCATCAAGTGTATTTATTTCGTCTGCCTTTTTATCTTTTCGCCAGCGCTTGATGCGCGGAAACCTAAGCGCCACGCCACTTTTGTGGCGGTTACTTGCAGCAATGCCTTCAAACGCAATTTCAAAAACAAGCTCTGGTTTTACGGTGCGCACAGGTCCAAACTTTTCTAATGAATTTCTTTTTACAAAATTATCAACCTGTGCAAATTCTTTATCCGTTAATCCGGAATAAGCTTTTGTAAACGTTACAAGTTTGTCGTTATCTTTTACAGCAAATGTATAATCCGTATAAAGCGTACTTCTTCTTCCACTTCCTTTTTGTGCATAGATCATCACCGCATCAATAGTAAGTGGATCAATTTTCCACTTCCACCAATCACCCACTTTTCTGCCGACCTGATAGATTGATGCTTTGCGTTTCAGCATAATTCCTTCGGCATTTATTGCGCGGCTTGTTGCACGCGTTGCAGCAAGCTCATCCCAATTAATGAAATTGATAATTGGCGATAATCTTAATACAGGCTCATTTGCATCAGCAATAATTTTTTCAAGTTGCGTTCTGCGTTCTTGTAATGTTTTGTTGCGATAATCTTCACCATTAAATTCTAACAAATCATAAGCAATAAAACCAACGGGAGATTCGGTTAATTGTTTCTTTGTAACATTCTTTCTGCCAATGCGTGTTTGCAATAATGCAAATGGTAAAATAGTAAATGCATTCGTTTCAATATTTGCATTGGTTAAAGAAATAATTTCTCCATCCAGTGCAACGCCTTCAGGTAATTTCTGTTGAAGAATTGCATACTCTGGAAATTTATCCGTCATTAATTCTTCACCACGGCTCCATACAAATAATTCATTATTGCGTTTAATGATCTCGCCGCGAATGCCATCCCATTTCCATTCTGCCTGCCAGT
>JBDUBY010000176.1:0-3040 GCA_040003735.1 Parafilimonas sp. | reverse complement strand
AAAGCACGCGCAGCAGAATTAACATCAAAAAATAAGGATTTAAACGAAGCGCAAAGGCTTGCTCATATAGGAAGTTGGGAATGGGATATCGAACAAAATAAAATTTTATGGACGGATGAATTGTATCGCATTTATGGAATTATTCCAGGCACTTTCGAAAGTATAACTTATGATAACTATGCTAATTCAATTTATAAACCCGATCGGGAATATTCAAAACAAATAATTGAAGAAGCGCTTACACTTCGCAGGCCTTTTGATTTTTATCACCGCATTAAAAGACCGGATGGTGCAGTGCGAAATATTCATGGGAGAGGTAAAGTATATGTTGATGATAATGGCAATCCAACGCGCCTGGCAGGAACAGCACAAGACATAACAGAAACTGTTGAAATACAAAACAAGATCAATGAATTAAATCAAACTTTCAATTTTGCCGAGCAAACATCTTTAATAGGAAGCTTCCGCTATAATCTTTCATCAGGAACATTTGCTTACTCTGATAATTTATATAGAATATTAGGTTGCAAGCCGGGCGAATTTGAACCGACTTTCGAAAACTTTACTCACTTTGTTCATCCTGAAGATTTCCAAAATATCATATCAGAAAACAGTGAATTAGAAGAAGCGAATATTTCCAATGAATATCTTTTTCGTGTTATAAAAAAAGATGGAAGTGTAATTCATGTACGCAACACAGGCATTTTTATTACAGAGGAAAATGAAAGAATTTATATTGGAACATTGCAGGATGTTACTTCGCAACACAATAAAGAATTACAGTTGCTCGAACAAAATAAAACGCTCGAAGAAATGAATAAAGAGCTTGCTTCATTTTCTTATATAGCAAGTCATGATTTACAGGAACCGCTTAGAAAAATAAGAATGTTTTCAATGCAGCTTGCAGAAAAAGAAGTTGCTGTTTTAAGTGACAGTGCGAAAGATTATTTTCAACGAATTGATAAAGCCGCAATGCGTATGCAACAGTTGATTGAGGATCTTTTAAGTTACTCAAGAACCAATGCTGAACAGGCGCATTTTGAATTAACAGATATAGATAAATTGCTGGAAGAAGTTGCTGATAATCTTAAAGAAAAAATTACACAAACAAAAACTGTAATTGAATCATCAGGTTTAAAATCAGCAAACGTAATTCCTTTCCAGTTTCAACAATTGCTTACAAATCTTATTTCAAACTCAATAAAATTCGCAAAGCATAGTGATGCTCCGCATATCCGCATTTCTCACAATATTATTAATGCTGAAAAAACAAAAGATATTCCCCAGCTGAAGAAAGCAAAATATCATCATTACATAATTACTGATAATGGTATTGGTTTTGAGCCGCAATATAATGAACAGATATTTGGTTTGTTTCAGCGGTTACATGGCCGCAATGAGTTTGAAGGAACCGGGATTGGTCTTTCTATTTGTAAAAAAATTGTGGAAAATCATAATGGAATAATTACTGCCAACGGGAATATAAATAAAGGCGCCACTTTTGAAATTTATATACCAGTTTAAACACTAATTGTATGGATTAAACGACAGTAGTGGTAGTGCAAACACGTAAAAGATCATTTAATCTTTTATCTATTTCTTTTAAATTAAGATATAGTGTTTTTATTTCAATAAACTTTTCACCGTTCGAGATGGCTTCATGGTAATTTACAGTAAGTTGATTTTTTTGTTCTTGTAATTTTGAAATTACTGTAGTTAATCCTGTTTGTGTAGTAGTTACAATGTTCATAGACTTTTTTTAAAATCGTTAGAAAGACTATCGATTTCAATTTCAAAATCTATACCTGATTTTTAAGGTCTGTATTAATTCTTATGTAAAACTATGCGCAAAGTTTAAAGCAGAATTTAACCATGAAACATCGTGTAAAAGTTACATTATTAAAGATGCAAAAAAGGAGAAAATTATTCCCACCGAAAAACTTTTATGGCAACAGCATAAATAACAATTCCCCAAATTATAAGTATGCCTATATCTTGCCAGCAGCTTAAAAAACTTGCGCCTTCAAAAGAAATATTCCGCATCGCATTATTAAAATGAGTAAGTGGCAAAATATTACAAAATACCTGCAACCACTTTGGAAAAACACTAATAGGAAAAAATGTTCCGGCCAATAAAAATTGAGGTAATGTAAACATGTTTGCAAAAGGAGGGATGGTGCTTTCATTTTTCGCAACACTGCTTACAACAAAACCAAAACCCATAAAAACAATCAGTGCAATAAAACTTAAGAGCATTATTTCAAGAAATGTTTCAAAGCCATTTACCAACGTAAATTTAAATGCAACTGCACCGATCGCAATAATAATTACGGCGGTCATCATCTGGAATAAAACGCGGCTTAATGCTTCGCCTAAAACAATGTATGTACGACGAATCGGCGTTGCAAAAAATCTTTTCAAAATAAGTTGCTGGCGCAGGTTAAAAAAAGTAAAGGCTACACCAAAAACGCCTGCACTTAGTAACGAAAATCCTAACTGCCCCGGTAAAATAAAATCTATGCGCCGATAAACGCGGCCAGGCACTTTTTCAATATTATTACTAATGCTTGCTACTATTTCTGTTTGAGGATATTCATTTGCATTGATAATATTAATCACATTTTTTATAACAGATTCCAGTACATCTATATTTTGAGGATTTACAGCTTCTGAACTTTTAAGTTCAATTGTATAATCAGGATTTGAGGATGGGTTTTTGGTTATGTTGATAACAGCAGTTATGTTTCCCTTTTCAAGATCTTCTTTTAGCAGGCTGTCATCTTCGTTTACAAAATGTAAACTTTTAATATTCCTGATTGCATTATAAACAGAATTGTTAAGTGTATCAGCATTTTTGTTTAAAGCAACATCAAGAGAAATGCCACCATCTTCACCAATAAATCCAAACACAAGAATAAAAACCATTGGGAAAACAATGCTGAAAATAACAGCAGACGGACTTCTGAATATAGAGCGGAGACTGCCTTTTGATATTGCCAGCATGGCTTTAAACTGACTATACTTTGCTTGCATAACAATT
>JBDUBY010000175.1:0-3044 GCA_040003735.1 Parafilimonas sp. | reverse complement strand
GAAATTTCTTTAGCGCATAATGGTGTTTTGTTTTTAGATGAATTGCCTGAATTTAAACGCACGGTTTTAGAAGTAATGCGCCAGCCGATGGAAGAAAGAAGAGTAAGTATTTCACGTGCAAAAGTGGCTGTTGATTTTCCTGCAAGTTTTATGTTAATCGCGAGTATGAATCCCTGCCCGTGCGGATTTTATAATCATCCGGAAAGAGAATGTACATGCCCGCCGGGTGCTGTTCAAAAATATCTGAATAAAATATCAGGTCCTTTGTTAGATAGAATTGACCTGCATGTTGAAGTAACACCTGTTGCGTTTAGTGAACTAAGTAATAAAAATAATAAAGGCGAAAATTCTTCATCTATTCGGGAACGCGTAATTAAAGCAAGAGATATACAAACAGAACGGTACAAAGAAAATGAAGGCATGTATTGCAATGCACAAATGAGCAGTAAACAACTGCGAGAAATTTGTGTGATTGGACAAGCTGGTGAAACATTATTAAAACGTGCGATGGAAAAATTAAATTTATCTGCACGCGCTTATGACAGGATACTAAAAGTAAGCCGAACAGTTGCTGATCTTGCAGCAAGTGATGATATAAAAGTGGAACATCTTGCTGAAGCTATTCAATACAGAAGTTTGGATAGAGAAGGCTGGGCGGGATGATTAATTTCTCATCCGGAAAATTCCGTAAGTTATTTGCAAAAAATTTCTTGCCTGCTTATAAATAGCTACCAGTTTTAAAAATCCGGCAGGTTCTAAACTGTTGCCATGAAAAAAACAGTACAAGTGTTGCGACGCAAGGAACGATGCCATAAGTTCGGTTGCCGGTCACCAAAAATAAGTTTGAAAATTGTTTACTGTAAAATTTCATCAAGTTTTTGATCCAATACATTGCCACGCAAATTGCGGCCGACAACTTTCCCGGTAGGATCAACCAAAATATTTTGCGGAATTTCTTTGATATGATATAAAGCCGCAGCTGCATTATCAAACTGGCGTAAGTCGCTTACGTGCGTCCAGGCTAAATTATCAGCATGAATTGCCTGCAGCCAGTTTGGCTTTTCTGAATCGAGCGATACACCAAGTACCGTAAAGTTTTTTGATTTGTATTTGTTATATGCTGCAACAACATTTGGATTTTCCATGCGGCACGGACGGCACCAGCTTGCCCAAAAATCTATCAACACATATTTGCCTTTAAACTGCGATAATGAAACTGTTTTGCCTGCTGTATCAGTTTGTGAAAAATCAAGCGCCTGCGTACCAACCGCACCAACTTTATCTTCTTTAATAACATTGGCAAGATTTTTTGCAAACTGACTTTGCAATGCTGTACTATCAAGTTGATTGTATCTCTTTTCAAGCAACAATATATCGCGGTTAGGATCAGTATCATAACTATAAGCAAGCAATAATGCAGCAACAGCAGAATTGTTTTTGCGCTGCATAAAACGATCAATTGCGTTCTGGTAAATATTGTATGCTGTATTAAGTTCTATCACTGCAGAATCGTGCAATCCCTGCGAAGTGGCAGACATCATTTGGTTGCGGTAAAAACTTACATAATCGTTAAGTGGTTTTACATCATACAAAAATTCTTCATAATCAAGATTGCTTTTTGAACCGGTAATTGAAATATCATTTTCGCTGTTGCCTTTAATATTTACCGTATCATTTCCCATAAACAAAACAACCCTGCGTTGCAACGTAGGAAAAAGAATGATGCGTGCATCCGTGTTGGGAACAGAACCGCTTAACGTAAAAGTATTTTGTATTACAGTTGATGTTGCAATAGTATCAGTGCCGTTGAAACCAAGTAAAATTACTTGTGTATTATCAGGAACAGATTTTATGCTTCCTGTTATTAAAAATGATTTTTTATTTTGCGCCTGTACAAAAACAGGCAACATCAATAAAATAAAAATTCCTTTCCTCATAGTTTTTCTTTTAAGATAGTTGAATACAATTTGCAAAATAATTACGGTTTAACTATTAGCGAAACGCAATCAAATTATCGTTTGCAAAAATTCTTTTGTTGATTGCTGAACATCGTTTGCATCTTCAATTGCTTTAACATAAGCTGAACCGATAATAGCGCCGTTTGCATATTTACAAACCGATTCAAAACTCTGTTTGTCGTTAATTCCAAACCCAACCAATACAGGGTTTTTTAATTGCATTTTTTGCAAACGTTGTACATATTTCTCAACCTCATTAAAATCTTTTTTATTTCCTGTAGTTGATGATGATGAAACAGCATACAAAAAACCAGTGCTTAAAGCATCCAGTTTTTTTATTCTTTCTTCCGATGTTTCCGGTGTTACCAAAAAAATAAAATCAAGTCCGTAGCGATGAATGATGTCGCCATACTCTGTTTCAAATTCATGTTCAGGAAGATCAGGAAGAATTAATCCATCAATCGGAATTGCCGCAGCATGCTGAACAAATCTTTCAAATCCATATTGCAACACAGGGTTCATGTAACCCATCAAAATTATTGGAACATAAATTTCTTTTCTGCAATCCTGCAATTGCGCGAAGAGTTTTTCAATTGTCATTCCATTGTGCAAAGCTTTGCTGCCGCTGGCTTGTATCGTTGGTCCATCAGCAAGCGGATCGCTGTATGGCATTCCTAATTCAATTATATCAACGCCATTATCCTGTAATGCTTTCATTACTTGCAACGTGCTGTCAAACTGTGGAAAGCCTGCAGTGCAATACACATTTAAAACATTATTTTTTTTGTGCTGAAATAATTCTTCTAACCTGTTCATGAAATTATAATTGCACCAAAGTTCATTGTTTAAAATTAAACAGTGTTGCAGTAAATTCTCCGCGTTCTCTTTTCTTTGTAATAGCGCTAAAATTTCCTTTATACCGCATTGTTTGGGGTACCAATAAATTTCCTGCATGCGTCATTTCAACATGAATACTCACATCAAAATCATAAACACCGGCTTTATAACTTAATGCATAAGTACGGCCTACAACTTCCATTGTTTTTGCATCAAACATGGTCGTCATTTCATCTACTACAATATTAT
>JBDUBY010000421.1:0-3058 GCA_040003735.1 Parafilimonas sp. | reverse complement strand
TATATTGTGAATGCAAATTTTATAACAAAATTCAAAAGCATTGACAAGAGTAAAATAAGCGTTGAATTGTTTTTGTCTTTAAACGAAGAAGTAATCGTGAGCCAGGAAAATGCTGCTGTATTCAAAAAATGGATAAGTGAAATTTAACGCCCCGGATTATTTTTTACGAAGCGTTTTTTAATTATTATAATAAATACAAATGCTGCTGAAATATAAATCAACAATAAAGGATAAGTAACTGCAAATGTTTTGTAATTGTTTGGATGAATTTCAGCTAATTGTACAAAAGGTTCTGTATCTTTTTGCTGTTTAATAATACTTCCACTTGCGCTTATGAAACCTGAATAGCCATTATTACAATTAACGGCAACATCTTTTCTTGTTTCAACTGCGCGTAACCGTGCAATTAAAAAATGAGAACGCACTATATATGTTTTATTAAACCATCCGTCATTACTCATATTGAAAAAAAATTCAGCACCCTGGTTAACAGAATTACGCGCCGAATTTTCAATCGCTGATTCATTACAAATCATAATTCCGGCATTTCCATAAGGCGTAGTAAGCGGTGCACTATGTGCCTTATCATTGCTTACTAAAAAACCTTTACTTGAAAAAAATGGTATGCTTATGTTGCTTAATGGTTTCTCAATAAATGAAAGCAGAAATTGTTTATCATACCTGCCCGCAACATTTCCATTTGGTAAAATGCAATAAGCAGAATTATTTACGATGTTATTTTCAACTTCTGTATTTATGCCAAGAATGTGTGTAACATTAGCTGATGAAGATTCTTTAAGAATTTCATTTACAAGATCATCATCTTTTTTATACGTCCACGGTATTGCAGATTCAGA
The DNA here is from genome assembly GCA_040003735.1 of Parafilimonas sp. Lineage (GTDB taxonomy): Bacteria > Bacteroidota > Bacteroidia > Chitinophagales > Chitinophagaceae > Parafilimonas. The sequence continues at coordinate 2,201 of JBDUBY010000421.1, read as the reverse complement.
CCATAAAATAATACCAGGATTTTGTGCAACAGCAGCTTTGTTTAAATCAAGCAAACGCTGAACCAGCATGTTGCCATTAGCATCATCCCATCTAATATCTGGCGGAATATTTTCTACTGCTATCGCAACTTTTATAGCTTTGGTTTGCTGAAGATTGCTATTAAAATTTTGTAAAATAAAATATCCAAAACACAGGTATATTAATAGTATAGCTAGCGGTATAAAAAGTTTTTTCCATTGCTTGTTTGCAATAAAAACAGCGAGCAGGTAGTTAACAAGAATAACCACAAAGCTGAGAATATATATTCCAAAAATAGATGCGGGCTGCACCGCATATAGATTTCCTTCGAGCGAGTTGCCTGCATAAAAATTTAACCACGGCATTCCGTTTGCAACCTGCGACCATACAAATTCAAACACACAAAATAAAGACGCAACAACAAAGCTGTTTAATACAATCGAATATTTAATGTAGCTGATTTTTACAAATGAAATGCACAAGAATAAACATGCCCAGTATAAAGCAATAATCAAAGCGCAAACTAAAAATATTCCAGCGCCATATATGAAGCTGTATCCTGTAAAACGTTCAGCTCCGCTTATCATCCAGGAATAAGCAAAAACTGATAAAATAAACCCAAAAATTAAACCTTGTTTAAAATGTTGCTTTGCTGTTGTATTAAATGTCCCAATGAATAAAGGAACAAAGCATATCAATCCAGTGATAAAATTTATTTCGCCGATAGCTATAAATACAAGTAATCCTGAAATTATTGATAATAGGTTTGCAGAGATTTTTTTCTTAAGCATCAACACAAAAATAACAGGATTTATAAGTTAAGTGTTTAGTAATATTTTAAAAAAGAAAAGAGCCTGCAAAGGCTCTTTTCTTTTTTAATTGCTGTTGTATTTATTGTACAACAACTTTAATGTTTTCTGAAAGTGCATCACCCTTTAATTGAAGGAAATAAACACCTGTAGGTAATTTACTTTTTAAATTCAATTTGTAATTATCAGCACCATTCATTTGTATCAATTCTTCATGCATAAGTTTTCCTGAAACATTATGAAGCGTTGCTGTTACTGCGGCGCCATTGTAATTATTCAAAGAAAAAGCTATATCACCATGAGACGGATTTGGATAAACATTCAGCATATAATTTTGCAATGTCATCTTCACAAACCGTGCATCAGATACCTGGTACTTTCCATCAGCATCTACTTGTTTAATGTGATAATAATTTGTACCGTTAAGCGGTTTATTATCATAAGCCTGGTAAGTATGCGATGATGATGTTGTGCCATTACCTTGTACAGTTGCAATTTTAGAATAAGTTTTTCCATCGGTACTTCTCTCTATATCAAAATGGCTATTGTTTGTTTCTGTAGCTGTCGTCCAACTAATCAATACACTGTTTTTATTTGGCGATACACTAAAGCTGGAAATATTTACAGGCAAAATGCTTGCAGTTGTTAATGAAGGAAAGGCATACAGAAATGGATAGTCTGAAGCATCAACCCGGAAATAATACGTAGCTCCGGCCATAATTTTTGAAGTTGGTTTAATAACGTATTCAAACTCGGTTGTTTGACCGGGAGATAATGTTTGTGCTGCCAAGGTATCGGTTGAGACCAATACCTTACCTGCAACAAAAACATACGGAGGAATAGTCTGGCCATTTAACTGGTGTGTTGTTGGTTCAAGATCTGTTACATTGGGGCTGCTACCGGCGAATTGAAATGCGCTTGAATTAGGATCTAACATAATAGTTTCCCAACCTGATCCTCCTGCCATAGAATCTTCAAGTTTTGCATTAGTGAGATCGCCGTTTGAACTGGGAGCATATTGCTCAATGCGCAGCCTGAGCACACTATCTGTTGAATAAATAGTAATAGGCGTATTTTGATCAGCCTTCCATGTGGCAGATGTTTCTGATCCATTATCATTACGCCAGCGCCAAACGCCTTGCGTAGTAAATGCAAACAAGTTATAACTTGTTACAAGCAGCACTGTTAGAAGTAAAATTTTTTTCATGATTTTTTTGAATTTGTGATTAATGATTAAACTTTAATAAGAAAGATTTTTTATGAAGTGTTTTCACAATATTAAATATACAGCAACTTAAATTATTTATATTTTACGGTGATAAATCTTGGCCTTAAATGATACGGATGTTTTGTAATGTTCTCTATAAAGTTAA
>JBDUBY010000319.1:0-3080 GCA_040003735.1 Parafilimonas sp. | reverse complement strand
CACTATTGTTTTTGTACCTGCGACTTAAAAACATAACAACGCACATCTATACTGTATAAGGTAAAACTAAATGTAGCAGGTTGAATATAAAAACATAAAGGCATTATTGCATCACTAGAACTTTCCCTGCTAAGTGAATAAGTAAATTAATGTAGCGGTTTAAAGAAGAAACATAATAGTTGGCCTGATATTTATTGAGTTATATAACTTAGCGTTCTAATTTTCCAATCAAATTCCATATCATGAAATTAACTATCCCCATTTTTGCTGCACTATTTTTCAGTTTTAGTTTCTTAACATCAAGCAATTGTTTCGGTCAAATTAATTGTTTTGACAGCGCCTTGTATTTTAATGGCGATAATCAATATGTAAAGCTTTCGCCCAATGATGCAAGTGCCACAAACTTACTATCAACACTTAATAGTGATTACACAATTGAATGCATGGTAAAAGATGATGGCCTCGTTGATTTTGAGCGCATATTTGACTTTAGCTATGGCGCAAATTATTTTATGTTTTTAACTACATCAGAAAATGTAAATCATGTTCCGCGTTTTGCTATTTCTGTTACCGGTCTTGGCTCTCCTCAAATAGTTGATGCCACTGTGCCGTTAAACCCAGGCTACAATTATATTGCTGTAACATATAGCAAAGCGAGCAGCACCGTTACCATTTTTATTAATGGCGTTAATGAGGGTTCAGGATTTGTTAATATTGGTGCAGATTCTATTTATCATGGCACAGATATGCATGATTCAAGCGCGAATTATATTGGCCTTTCTTCGTTTGCAGGCGACCCATCATTGAAAGGTAATATTGATGAATTCAGGGTTTCTAATACAGTTAGATATACAACTGACTATACGCCTGGTTCACCGTTTACAAACGATGCCAATACAGTTGCATTGTATCATTTTGATGACGGCTCCGGCCAGGTAGCTGAAGATGCATCCGGCAATAATTACCTGGCGCAGTTGGGTTCCACTGAAAATACAGATGCAAATGATCCTTCATGGATTTCTTGCAGTGGCGTATTAGCTTCAGATTTATTTTCTTTCACGGCTTCAATTTTAAACCAGCAGGTACAATTAAACTGGAGCGCATCTTACAATGTAAACACCAAATATTATGAAGTTGAAAGAAGTACAGATGCCATACATTTTAATAGTATAGATAAAGAAATGCAAAGCAGTGCAAGTGGAAATTATAATTACAAGTATGTAGATGCATCTCCAAAATCCGGTGATGATTATTATCGCCTGAAACAAGTGAGCACAAGTGGCAATATTGAGTATTCAAGAGCAGTACATGTAAATGTAAACGGTTTGTTTAAAGTATATCCAACAATCGCTACAAGCACACTGCATGTTTCCGTTTCACAAACACCATCTGTTATTGCTATTTTTAATACTGATGGTAAGGCAGTAAAAACGCTTACATTAAATACATCAGAGCAAGATATAAATGTGGCTGCATTACCAGCAGGCAATTATATAATAAGAAATATTACAAGCAACAGTTATTCAAAATTTGTAAAGCAGTAATAAATTTTTAAAGAGAATTATTTTAAAAACGTTGCAGTTACTTAAAGAACTGCAACGTTTTTTTTGTGAAACAGATAAGTAAAATTGCAACTTATCTTTCTTCACCAACCCCAACGCAATTATGTTATTCGTTGTTGAATTATAAATGACATATTGTTGTAAAAGAATGCAACAAAAGCAGGTTGCTAAAATTATTGTGTAACTAATATATCTTGCTCCGCAAAAGTTCCATCATAAAATGTCATTACAAAAAATAAAAAAATATTTTATTGGTTATTGTTTGCTTACGTGTTTATGCTTTATGAATTCTTCATCTGCACAAACTATTAGCGATACAACATCATCAGCACCACGCATTGTAAACATTGTAAATTTTATTCGTTTGCTTGAGCCAAGAGATGCAAGCGTTACAGAAGATGTATTGTATGAAACAGTTGTAAAACAGGTTGCGCTGTTAAAGCAATATCATTTGAAGGAAACCTTTTTATTACAGTATGATGCACTGATGGATAACCGTTATCAAAAGCTGTTAACCAGCTTGCCAAAAGATGAATTTGAAATTGGTGCGTGGTGGGAAATTCCGCAACCATTAGTTGAACATGCAGGGTTGAAATGGCCTGGAAAATATCCATGGGACTGGCGCGCTAATATTGGCTTTTCTACAGGCTATACGCAGGATGAAAGAATTAAATTGATTGATACATACATGAAAGATTTTAAAAAGATTTTTGGAGATTATCCAAAGTCTGTAAGCTCTTGGTTTATAGATGCGTTTTCGCTGAACTACATGTATGAAAAATATCACATCGTTGCATCGGGCAACTGCAAAGATCAGTACGGCACCGATGGTTATACATTGTGGGGCGGCTACTGGAACCAGGCATATTATCCAAGTAAAATAAACGCGTATATGCCTGCACAAAATATTTCAAAGCAAATACCGGTTCCCGTTTTCAGAATGTTGGGCAGCGATCCTGTTCGTCAATATGATAATGGTTTAGGTAATGAACGGCAGGGCGTGGTAACATTAGAGCCTGTTTACGAATTTAGTGGCGGCGATTCTGCGTGGGTGCACTGGTTTTTTCAGCAAATGATTGATGGCGAACCATTGGCTTTTGCATACACACAAGCGGGACAGGAAAATTCCTTTACATGGAAAACCATGCAGCATGGTTTTGAAATTCAAATGCCATTGATTGCACAGTTGCGTGACGAACATAAAATTGTTGTTGAAACATTAGGCGAATCTGGCAAATGGTTTAGTGAACATTATAAACTTACACCGCCAACTGCAGTTACAATAAATAAAGATTTAGGCGAAAGCAATAAGAAAACAGTTTGGTATGACAGTCGTTTTTATCGCATTAATTTTTTGTGGGAAGATGATGGCTTGCGCATTCGTGATATTCATTTGTTCAATGAAAATTTTCCGTCGGTGTATGAAACAAAACCTGTAACAGAAAATGAATGTAAATTTTTTACGTTGCCTTTTATTGATGGATATATCTGGAGTGACAGCAATACATTCGCCGGCTT
>JBDUBY010000429.1:0-10363 GCA_040003735.1 Parafilimonas sp. | reverse complement strand
CCATCTGCTATAGAACCTTTTCAAGGTGCGGCAACTGGTGTTGGCGGAATTCAGCGCGATATTTTTACAATGGGTGCAAGGCCCATTGCATCGCTCAACAGCTTGCGTTTCGGAAATATAAAAGATAAGAAAAATCAACGTTTGCTTTCTGGCATTGTACATGGCATTGGCCATTATGGAAATTGTTTTGGCGTACCAACTGTTGCCGGCGAAACTTATTTTGAAGATTGTTATGCCACCAATCCTTTGGTGAATGCAATGAGTGTTGGTACTGTTCGCGTTGATAAAACTATTAGTGCAACTGCAAAAGGCAAAGGCAATCCTGTTTTTTTTGTTGGAAGCGCAACTGGTAAAGATGGTATCGGCGGCGCATCATTCGCATCCGCAAATATTACAGCAGAAAGCACAGAAGATTTACCTGCTGTTCAAGTTGGTGATCCTTTCCAGGAAAAGAAATTATTAGAAGCTTGCTTGGAAGTAATTGAAACCGGTGCTGTAGTTGGAATGCAGGATATGGGTGCTGCCGGCATTATTTGTTCATGCAGTGAAATGAGCGCAAAAGGTGAAGTAGGAATGCGCATTGATCTGGATAAAGTTCCAACCCGTCAGCAAAATATGAAAGCCTGGGAATTATTGTTGAGTGAAAGCCAGGAACGCATGTTGATTGTTGTGGAAAAAGGAAAAGAAGAAGCTGTTTTAAAAGTGTTTGATAAATGGGATTTGCCTTGCAGCCAGATTGGTGAAGTAACAGATGATAAGCTTTTAAGTTTCTATTTGAATGGTGAATTGGAAGCGCAAATTCCTGCTTATGAATTAGTACTTGGTGGCGGTGCTCCGCAATATGAGCGTGAATACAAAGAGCCTGCTTATCTTTCTGAAGTTGCAGCTTTCAATATTAATTCAATAAAAGATATTGAAAGTATCGGCGAACTGAAATCAATAACAGAACAATTAATTCAATTACCAAATATTGCTTCTAAGCGCTGGATATATATTCAATACGACAGCATGGTTGGTACTGCAAACACCAGTACAAATGCACCAAGTGATGCAGCAATTATTTTAGCAAAAGGAACAGGAAAATCTTTAGCGGTTACTGTTGATTGCAATGGCCGTTATGTAAAATCAGATCCTTATAAAGGTGCCATGATTGCTGTTGCTGAAGCTGCAAGAAATATTGTTTGCAGCGGCGGTGAACCGATTGGTGTAACGAACTGCTTAAATTTTGGAAATCCATATATTCCCGAAGTGTATTATCAATTTGTAAAAGCGGTGCAGGGAATGGGTGAAGCGTGTACGAAATTTAATACACCTGTAACCGGCGGCAATGTTAGTTTTTACAACCAAAATCCTGATGGACCGGTTTATCCAACACCAACAATTGGAATGGTTGGTTTATTGAATGATGTAAATGATAAGATGACGCTTGATTTTAAAAACGAAGGCGATGTAATTGTTCTTATCGGTACACAAAAAAATGACATCGGAAGCAGCGAGTACTTACATAAAATAAAAAGTGTTGAATTATCACCTGCACCATCTTTTGATTTGGATGAAGAGTTTGCTGTACAGAAATTTATATCAACCTTAATAAAAGATAAAATTGTTATAAGCGCACATGATATAAGTGAAGGTGGTTTGATTGTTGCGCTGATGGAAAGTGGGTTTAACCGTAATCTTGGTTTTGATGTTATTGTTAATATTGATAAGAATAATTTAAGGCTTGATGCATTTTGGCTGGGCGAAGCACAAAGCAGGATTGTTGTTAGTTGTTCAAATGAAAAATTGCAAGAGCTGAAACATAAAGCAGCTTCATCGGGAATTGACATTTGTGTATTAGGAAACGTAACAAAATCATCAATTAAAATAAATGGTGAAGACTGGAATGATATTAAGCATTGGAAAAATTTGTACGATACATCAATCGAAAAAATATTAGCTAATTAATGGAAAAACAACCAATGATATTAGTAACAGGTGCTGCCGGTTTTATTGGCAGTTGCATGGTGCAATATTTTAATGAACAGGAAATACAAAATATTATTCTTGTTGATAAATTTACCGAAGCTGATAAAGAGAAAAACTGGAAACATAAAAAATTCAAACATCTTGTAGATCGTGAATTGTTGTTAGAATGGCTTGATGAAAACAAACCAAAAATTGAGTTTGTAATTCATCTTGGTGCAAGAACAGATACTACAGAATTTGATTATAATATTCATAAAGAACTGAACGAAGAATATTCGCAGGATGTTTGGAATTATTGCACTGCAAATAATATTCCATTGATCTATGCATCGTCTGCAGCTACTTATGGCAATGGTGAATTAGGTTATGATGATGATGATAAATTGCTTGGAGATCTGAAGCCTTTAAATCCTTATGGTGTAAGCAAAAATGAATTTGATAAATGGGCAGTTCAGCAATTGAATGCGCCGCCGGTTTGGGCTGGATTAAAATTTTTTAATGTTTATGGCCCGAACGAATATCACAAAGAAAGAATGGCAAGTGTGATATTTCATGCATGCAAACAAATAGAAACACATGGTTGCGTGAAGTTGTTTAAAAGTTATAAAGAAGAATTTAAAGATGGAGAACAACTGCGTGATTTTATTTATGTAAAAGATATAATAAAAGTAATTGCATGGATATTCAACACAATGAAGCAGCAGAAATGGCCGGCAGAAAAAAATGGTATTTATAATTTAGGAACAGGCAAAGCAAGAACGTTTAACGATCTTGTAAAAGCCACATTCGCTGCGCTTGATAAAGAACCACAGATTGTTTATATTGATATGCCGCAGGATTTGGTTAATACATATCAATATTTTACTGAAGCATCAATGATAAAATTAAAACATGCCGGTTATGAAGAACCATTTACATCACTGGAAGAAGGTGTGAATGATTATGTAAGAAATTATCTTTCGAAGAAAGAATATTATTAAGCGCTGTTAATGTTTTATTCTTACTTTCTGCAGGTTTCTTTCTATCAATACATAACTTAAAAAAGAAGTAATACAAACCACTACAAGAAAAATATATATCTGTATATAATTTGGTATGTGAAACTTGCGTATCTCGATAAAATTCAAAACCAATACATGAAATAAGTAAGCGCTAAAACTTACAATGCCTAAAAAGCGAATGATAGTTATTTCAAAGAAACTCTTTAAAACATGAAAGCTTCCATACTTAGCAGCCAGTAGAATAACTGACCACACAATAGCATAAGGCAAATAAAAAATTGAATCGGATAATACGTATTTCTGTCCATCGTGTAAAAACAAATACCTGTACACAGCAGGAATAGAAATGAGGATGAGTAAACTGCAGACTAATCCTGCATATTCAAAGCCTTTGCTTTTAAACACTTTTAAATCTCGTTTCTTTTCAATCAATACTTCATAAATAGAAATTAATGTACCAACTAAAAACACGGGCAAATATCTTACCAGCGTAATTTCATCATACTTATTTTTTGCCTGTAAATAAATTGAAATGCCCATCAGGATAATAAGAAAAGCAGTTACTTTTTTCAAATCCCATTTCAACACATAATTACAAAAAGCCATTATTAACGGAGAGATGAAATAATACTTAAATTCAACTGCAATACTCCAAAAAATTCCACGGCCTTCCTGTAAAGTAAGATGCTTCCAAATCATTGATATGCTATCAATCCATGAAGACTTAACGCCAAATTTAAAACAAGCATAAAAAACCAATAAAGCAATTAAATAAAGTGGAAAAATTCTCATAAAACGGCGCAGAAAATAATTCATCCAAAATCGCGCATTTGCTTTTCCATTTACAAAGCCAACAATAATTTGCCTGTCTAACAAATAAGCACTTAACACAAAAAACAAGAACACACCTGGCTTGCCCATTCCCGAAAAATCTAAACCAGGCAATAAATACACTTTGTGCAAACTTGCATGGCTTAAAATAACCAATAACACGGCCACTCCTCTTAATCCATCCAATGCTTTAAAATGATCCTTTTTAGAATCGTAAGGAAAAATTAATTTACGAAAGCTGAGTTTTTCTGAAACTGTTACAGGCATTAAAGTTTTTGTATTTATTTCCTGGCTAATAATAAGCTGAAATTTTTGGCAGTGCAAACATAGAGAATTATCAATAAAGTTGATGAAGCAAAAACCAGTTTTACATATTAGTAATCCTAATATTAAGTGGCAATTTTATTTTTTAAAAGTCTTGATATAAAATCTTTAATTACTAAAGCCTGGTTGTGCATTTCATCTTTAGCGCCATATAATAATGTAACTGTTTTATGCTTTTCTACTACTGTTATAAACTCATCAACTGCCGGCAATTGTTTTAATTCATTATTATATTTCCATTTAAATTCTTCCCACTTATCAGCATCATGATTAAACCATTGGCGCAGTTCTGCAGAAGGTGCAATATCTTTCATCCAAACATCAATATCAGCGTCTTCTTTTTTTAAACCACGCGGCCACAAACGATCAACCAAAACGCGAAACCCATCTGCTTTTTCTTTAGGGTCATAAATGCGTTTTGTTTTTAAAATTGTCATATTTAAACAAATGACGGTTGAATAATTTTATTTTGTAGAAAAAGCATATATAGTTGTTGATTTATATTGCTTGCCGGGTTGTAATGTTGTTGATGGAAAATTTGGTTGATTTGGTGAATCTGGATAATGTTGTGTTTCCATGCAAAATGCAGTTCTGTAATCGTCTTTCTTTCCATTTTTTAAAGCATGCGAACCATCCATAAAATTGCCGCCATAAAATTGTAAGCCAGGCTGATTGGTATAAACATCCATTACAATTCCTGATTCGTTGCCTGTAACTTCAGCTGCTTTATCATTTAAATTTCCTTTTGTATTCAACACAAAATTATGATCATAACCACGGCCAAATTTTATTTGCTGATTAGAAGAATCATCTACCGTTGCGGCTAATGTTTTTGGTGTTAAAAAATCGAAAGGCGTTCCTTTCACAGCTTCAAATTTTCCGGTTGGAATTAAGGTAGAATCAACAGGTGTAAAGGTTGAGGCATTAATCATAAACAAATGATCGTTGATTGTTCCGCTGCCTTGTTCATTTAAATTAAAATAAGAATGATTGGTAAGATTTAAAACAGTTGGTTTATCTGTTGTTGCTTCATAATTTATTTCAAGTTGTTGATTACTTAAAACTGTATAAGTAACTTTTACATTTAAATTGCCGGGATAACCTTCTTCCATATCTTTTGATAAATATGTTAATGTTACTGACGAATCATTTGATTGTTGCGCATCCCACACAACTCTTGAAAAACCTTTTGTGCCACCATGCAAACTATTCGGTGCATTATTTATTGCAAGCGTATATCCATTTCCACCAATTTTAAATTTTCCTTTTGCAATGCGGTTTCCATAACGGCCAACAACAGCACCAAAATAAGTATCGCCGCCTTTTCCATAATCAGCCACATTATCATATCCAACAGCAACATCAGTTGGTTTATCGTTTTTATCAGGCACAATTATGCTTACTACTCTTGCGCCATAATTCGTTATAGCAACCTGCATGTTTCCATTCTTTAATACATACAAATTGGTTTGCTTTCCATCTATTGTTGCCTGAAAATTTTTGGCTGATGGAATTTGTGTTAATGATGCGCTGCTATCAGCAACGGTTGAATCTTTTGTATTGGTATTCATTGACGAGTTATTATTACAAGCTGTAAATGCAAGCATTAAAAGTGAAAACATTGCAATTGAGAAGTTCTGCTTCATACATTATTTTTTTTTGCTTTTATTGGTATAATTTTTTTTTGATGAACGTTTGCGATGAATGCGAAGATACATGCTGCAAATTTTTATCGCGTTTCAAAATAATGAAATAAATATTGCTGTGATAGCAAAGGTTTTTTGCGGAATAACATTTACAATAATTCCAATCCTGTTAAAATCTACCTAAATAGAATATGTAAGCACGCAGTTTGCATTACTCATTCTTCATCTTTACAATTCTATGAGATATTTAATTGGAATTTGCTTTTCGTTATTACTAACAACAACCAACGCACAAAACAGGCAGGATGCAATAATTGGCAAATGGGAATCAACAGAAAAAAACTTAATTGTTGAAGTTTATAAACATCAAAACGTTTTTGCCGCCAGGGTTGTTTGGTTTTATGACGAAGATGATACTATTACGCCAATCAATAAAAGGCTCGATATAAAAAATCCGAACAGAGCATTGCGCTCAAGGCCTATTGTTGGTGTGGATATTCTTTCGGGACTTCAATTTAATCCAAAACAAAATCGCTGGAATGGTGGCAGAATTTACGATGCTACATCAGGCAGAACATGGGATGCAACTGTTTGGCTAACCAGCCCAAACGATTTAAGTGTAAGAGGTTTTTATATTTTTAGATGGATAGGTAAAACGTTAACTTTTACAAGACTATAGCGCGACAGTTTGTAGATTATTTTTTTTCTCATCATGAGATTGCTGATGAAATATTTTCTCCATCAGCTCAAATAAATCCGGATGTTTTATTTTGAATTGTTCAGGTGCGCCAAAAAAATATTCTGCAGCAACAGCAAAAAATTCAGCTTTATTCGTAGCGCCATAAATATTAAAATCTGAATTGCCCTGTTTCATTTTTTCTATTTCTTCATTCATGTATTGTATCCATGGAATAGTATATTGTTTGCTTAGCAAAGCCTCCGGTATGCCATCAGTTTCTCCATCTGCTTTATCTAATAAATGCACAAATTCATGTATGCCTGTATTGTATTTTGAGAGTTCATTCGCAAAGCCCTGGCGCAATGCCTGTTTCGATAATATCATCATCTGTTGCATAGCGCCTGTACCTACCATGCCCAGCGTATTTCTTTCATTTGATGTTACAGTAAACTTATCATGATCAAATGTATCTGCATAAATAAGCACATCTTTTAAATTATAATAATGCCAATCGAAATTAAACACCGGGATAATAGCGCTTGATGCAACCAGCAATTTATCAAGATCATCTATTTCAGTATTTACTGCGTGAATATGCACATACGAAAGAAAATCTGTTATCCTGTTTTCAAAACTTATTTTATCTGCATCATTCAACTGCCTGTAAAAAGCAACATGATCATTAAGTATTGTTCGAAAATTATCAGGAAGTATAATATTGCTGCTGCGTGGCCTTCGCCTGCGTATTATTATAAAAACAATTACAGGTATTACAACTAAAAAAATTATAAATCCTTTCATGAATACATCATATTAGGTTTACTCAATCATCTCTTTGCTCTATCGTATTGAACCGGCCAGTTTACATCTGCGTTTAATACTTTGGCAGCATGCAATGGAAAATATGGCTCACGCAAAACTTGCCTTGCCATGATGATCAAATCTGCCTGGCCGGATTGCAATATTTCTTCTGCTTCCTGCGGTGTAGTAATTAGTCCTACAGCACCGGTTAATATGCCTGCTTCTTTTTTAATTTTTTCTGCAAACGGCACCTGGTACAAAGGCTTTGCATCTATTTTTTGATGGGAAGAATTGCCGCCCGAAGAACAATCTATTAAATCAACATCTTTATCTTTTAAAATTTTTGCCAGTTGTATTGAATTGTCAATTGACCAGCCATCTTCCACCCATTCTGATGCCGAGATTCTTACAAACAAAGGAAACTTTTCACTAAACACTGATCGTACTGCAGCAACCACTTCAATCAATAATTTAATGCGGTTATCAAAAGAGCCACCATAATCATCAGTACGCGTGTTGCTAAGCGGCGACAAAAATTCATTTAAAAGATAACCATGCGCAGCATGTATTTCAATCACCTTAAAACCTGCCTGCACAGCCCGCAAAGCTGCATCTCTAAAGTCTTTCTTCAATTGTTCAATCTCTCCTATGCTCATTTCTTTGGGCAACGGATCGCTTTGTTTATAACCAATCGCAGAAGGTGCCAGTGTTATCCATGCACCTTCATTTTCAGTAAGCGGGCAATTACCTTTCCATGGGCTGCTATGGCTTGCTTTTCTTCCCGCATGCGCTAATTGTATGCCCGGCACCGCACCTTGTGCAGTAATAAATGAAGTAATACGTTTTAGAAAATCAATGTGTTCATCTTTCCATATTCCAAGGTCGTCCGGCGTAATACGGCCTTCGGGCGAAACTGCAGTTGCTTCTGTAAATACAAGCCCGGCGCCGCCAACGGCGCGGCTTCCCAAATGCACAAGATGCCAGTCATTTGCAAATCCATCTTCACTGGAATATTCGCACATGGGCGAAACAACAATACGGTTCTTTAATTTAATGCTGCGGATATTTAAATGTTCAAAAAGTAATGCCATATTTATAAATTAATTATTCGCGGTAAAGATATGGCTACACAAAATGTTCGCAATGCTTGAATGATGATGAAGGATTAGGTTTTTACCATAACAATAATATTTTTGCATTAGAATTATTTGTCGAAAATATTTAGTTATAAGTCGAAATCTTTTGTTCACAGCTTTCGCATATTTTAGTTTTAGTATAATTTACTACATCAATGAAAACAACAATCGTATTTCTTCTCGCAGGTACTTTGTTTACTGCAAACACAAATGCACAGGATACTTCAAAAACCGCTGCTGAAAATGCATACAACAATAAAAACTGGCAAGCTGCTGAAACGTATTATCAACAATATCTTGCTACAAATGTTTCAGATACATTGGCTGTTTATCATTTGGCAATGGCGCAATTAAAACAATCAAAATATAAAGAAGCGCTCAACAATTTTCGTGATATATCTGAATTGGAATTGCCAGGCTGGTTTATAAATGAGCTTCGGTTTGAACAAGCGAAAATATATGCTGCCATCAATGATACTTCTAAATGTTTGCAGTTTTTAGAAATGGCGGCTTTAAACGGTGCGGACTTTAACGGCAGGTTATCAGATTCACTTTTTAATACTGTACGCAGTCAGTCCCGTTTTTCCGCAATAATAGAAAAATGTAAAGAAAATGAAACGCCATGTTTGTATGATGACAGGTATAAACAGCTTGATTTTTTTATTGGAACCTGGAATGTATATACAGGTGATAATTATAATGAAAAAGTGGCGGTTGATACAGTAAGCAAATTTGATGGCGGCTGCTCTATAGATGAAAAATTCAGGTGGCTTGGCGGCGATTATGTTGGCGAAAGTATGAGCTTTTATGATAACACATCGCAACGTTTTAGAATGTGCTGGGCAGGTAAAAGCGGCGATATTCGCAACTTTGAAGCAATCTATACATCAAAAGATTCAATAGTATTTCTTGCAGTTACCAACACTAATTCGCTCAGGCAATTATTGCATCGAAAACTAACCATCAGCTATAACCCAGCTGATGAAACATTGCACGAATACATTGAGAATTCTTATGATCTCGGTAAAACCTGGGAACCTGAATTTGATGCATTATTTAAAAAAGCAAAACGTTAGAACGTTTATTTATTGCTTCTTTAATATCAGCAGTTTCTTAACTATGGCTCGGATATTGACGAGCATTGCAAATGGAAAATTCAAAAACAATTACTATAGCTGGCAGCAACAAAAAGCCATTAACTGTAAATCGTTTGGGCTACGGCACTATGCGCCTTACTGGTGAAGGAATTTATGGTGAACCGCCAAGAAGAGATGAGGCATTGGAAATATTAAGGCAATGTGTTGCAGAAGGAATAAATTTTATTGATACTGCGGATTATTATGGTGAAGATGTAACCAACCGGTTAATTGCTGAAGCATTATATCCATACAACGATGATTTGGTAATTTGCACAAAAGTGGGTGGCGCACGCAAACCAGATAAAAGCTGGATTCCATTTAATAACCCGCAAAATCTGCGCAGCAGTATTGAGAACAATTTACGTACGCTTAAACTTGATCAAATAACTTTAGTTCACTTTAGAGTGATGCATGGCGATGAAGGTTTTGAAGCATCTATGCAGGAAATGTTTGCAATGCAGAAAGAAGGAAAAATATTACATGTTGGTGTGAGTAATGTAAATGCTGAAGAGTTAAACCACGCAATGAGTATGGGAGCCATTGCAACAGTTGAAAATATGTATGGTCACGCACAACGCAGTTCGATAAAAGCACCTTATGGCGAAACCCGCGGCGCAGAAGATATACTGCATATATGTGAAGCAAATCAAATTCCATTAATACCATTCTTCTCTTTGCTTACAGCTAATTCAAAAAAAGATAACAGGATTGCAGAAATTGCAAAAAAATATAATGCTACTGAAGCACAAATAAATATTGCATGGCTTATGCATCGTTCGCCATGGATGTTGCCAATTCCCGGAACATCTTCATTAAATCATTTTAAAGAAAATGTAGC
>JBDUBY010000374.1:0-10402 GCA_040003735.1 Parafilimonas sp. | reverse complement strand
GGCAATAAGTACGCAGCGTTTCTGTACTGTCATCTGGTAAAAAACTTCCGGTAAGCAACCCAATGCTGTGGAGCTTTTGGATCCACCTTGCATCTTTTACATCCGTCTTTTTGCCTTTAATGTTTTTAGTAAACTTTCCATTGCAAAGCGTAACATCAAAGCCATGCTTTACCAGTTCTACATACAGATTCTGCCAGTAGCTTCCTGTACTTTCCATGGCTACAGAATTTATTTGATGCGCTTTAAGATGCATACAGATTGCCGTTAAGTCTTCTGCATATACACCAAACTCTTTAACATCATCCAGTTCCTGGCCTATTGCCACGAAGTGCGATCGGCTACCGATATCAATACCTGCACAACGAGTATTGATAATGTCCATTTCAAGTTTTGCCATAATATCATTGTTTAGAATGAAAAAAATGACTCTGAGGAAATGTAGTATTGAATTGCAAATTATTCTGAACGGGCTATTTTGATAAATCAAAACGCACCACTGAATTTATCAACTCCATCACAAGTGATGGATTACATTTCAACCAGAATGACGCCCGGGGTTGTAAACCACCAATGCTTAAATCGGCCTTGCAGAGAGTCTGCATAAAGTTCGGACGGTACATCCGTTAGCCAAAGAATTTAATTCTGTCAGGAATGTGGGGAATAACCGCTAACGCCAATGCAAAGTTACCTGCCGGCAACTTTTTCGCCTTAGTGAGGTTTTGTTGTTCGGCCTCGTCTTCTTCGAGAGACGATGCTGAACACTGAATGTGTAAACTTAATATTAGTAAACCTAAATTGAAACTGTCGTTGTAGGCTCTGTTTTAAATGCCTTAATTAGATAAACAATAAATGTTACTCCAAAAAGGAGAATTGTCATTGGAAGCCAAGAAGCTAATTCGCCTTTTAAAAATGCCCATCCAAATAAAACTATAGCTAATACAAATGTCAAGCTTAATGAAAGCGTCAGCCATAAAAGGTTTAAAAAAATACGTCGACTTACATTTTGCATGCTTTAGGATTTTTATTTTTAAATTATAATAATGATACCAAGGTAGAGAGAATATCTTGATTCCGTAAGCTATTTTCCAAATGGAACCCTATCATGAAAATCTGAGATGCCATTTCCAAATGGAAAACCCTGTCATAAAAACTTATGATGTTATAAAAAACATGAGCGATGTAAATGAAGCTGCTTATATGCTGGAAGTAAAAGGTTGATGATATTTCGACGCTATAATAAAAAAAAATCCGGCTGCAATAGCGGGATTTTTATTAAAATTTATCAATCAAAACTATTCTAAATCACAAAGCCATCGGGCAATACTGCATTCTTTTTCACTACAACAATACCATCTTTTACAGTGTATAAAGTATGATCAACATTTTCGAGATGCGTGCCGCCATTAATGCGCACATCATTTCCAATGCGGCAATTCTTATCTATAATAGCATTCTTTATATAACACCTGTCGCCAACACCAATACGCGGCACGCCTGATATATTGTTCTCGTCCATCTGTTCAATGGTTTCATAAAAATCATTGCCCATTAAATAGCTGTTTACAATAGTGCTGCCATGGCCAACTCTTGTACGAATGCCCATCAATGTATTTTCAACACGGCTTGCAAGCACAATGCAGCCTTCTGCGATCATTGTTTTTTCAAGCGTAGTGCCGCTTATTTTAGCAGGCGGCAACATGCGTGCACGTGTATATATTGGTTTCGAACTGTCAAACAAATTAAAAACAGGTATGTCTGAAGTAAGTGCAAGATTCGCTTCAAAAAAAGAATAAATATTTCCTATATCAGTCCAGTAACCATCGTACTGATAACTAATTACTTTATAATTCGCGATAGATGAAGGAATAATTTCTTTGCCGAAATCTTTTGAGTCAGGATGCTTATTCAGCAATAAATCATTCATCATGCTGCGGCTGAAAATATAAATACCCATTGATGCGAGATATACGCGGCCCTGGTCCTGCATCTGGCTGCCGGTATCACTCACCCAGTCACCCAAAACTTCGGCGTTAGGTTTTTCTATAAATGATGTGATATGATTTTCTTCATCCGTTTTCATTATACCAAATTCAGTTGCATCTTTTGCCACCACAGGAATGGTTGCAATAGAAA
Organism: Parafilimonas sp.; assembly: GCA_040003735.1. Lineage (GTDB taxonomy): Bacteria > Bacteroidota > Bacteroidia > Chitinophagales > Chitinophagaceae > Parafilimonas. The sequence goes on along the minus strand of JBDUBY010000374.1, from coordinate 8,269 downwards.
GATCTGCACCTGCAGAAATATGATTATTGAGCATTTTGCAAAAATCCATTTGATATAACTGGTCGCCGCTTAACACGAGAATATAATCGTAATCGTTGTTACGAATATGCCGTAACGATTGACGAACCGCATCTGCAGTGCCCTGGTACCAACCCGGGTTATCAGGCGTTTGTTCTGCGGCAAGAATATCAACAAAACCTGAACTGAAGTTGCTGAACAGGTAAGTGTTTTTAATGTGTTTATTTAATGATGCTGAATTGAATTGCGTTAAAACAAAAATTCTGTTGATGTTTGAATTAATGCAATTGCTGATAGGAATATCTACCAAACGATATTTGCCGGCAATAGGTACCGCCGGTTTTGAACGTGCTGCTGTTAATGGATACAATCTTGTTCCTGCCCCTCCGCCAAGAATTACTGCTATTACTGACTGTACTGGTTCTGCCATATGTTTCGTTTTATAAACTTTTATAAAGGTATAAAGCGTTAAGTTGAATTAAAACTTAAGACTAAGATAAATATTCAAATATTGCTGTACTGATTTTTCCCAACTGTTATCAATCCGCATCATGTGTTTACGCATTTTGTTTAATTCTACAGGCTCATCATAATATAAACCTACTGCTCTTGTTACTGCATGTACAATATCGCCAATGCTTGCATTGTTAAACCGGATTCCCCAACCCTGCCAATCACCCATATCTGTAACGGTATCTATCAATCCGCCTGTGCTTGTAACCATTGGTACAGTGCCATATTGCATGGCATACATTTGATTTAGACCGCAAGGTTCTACGCGGCTCGGCATTAATAAAAAATCTGCACCGGCATACATGCGATGGCTAAGCGCTTCGTTGTAACCAATCATTACGTTATAACTACCGGGAAAACTTTGTGCCAGTTGTTTAAGCTTCCATTCTACAGCAGGATCGCCGCTGCCTAACACAAGAAAATTTACATTGCCCTGTACTGTGTACAGCGACGATATAATCGCGTCTGGTAAAAGGTCTGCGGCTTTTTCGCCAACCAGTCTTCCTATAAAAACAATTAATGGTTTTTGCGGATCAAGATTAAATTCTTCGCACAACGCTTCTTTATTCGTTTGTTTATTTTCTTCAACATTATCTGCATCATAGTTCAACCCAATAAATGTATCTGTTGCAGGATCCCATACATCTGCATCAATACCGTTTAAGATGCCTGAACATTTTCCTCTTTCAAATTCAAACAATGCTTCAAGACCATTAGAATTATAGCGCAGTTCTTCCATATAACTCCAGCTTACGGTAGTTACTTTCCATGCATTTTTTACGGCTGATGCCAGCGGGTTAATATCGCCATTCCACTCCAGCATGCCGCTTTTCCAATCATCAAAAGGTGGAATAAGATTGCGTTGATCCCAGCCCATCCAGCCCTGGTATTGTGCGTTATGAATAGTGAGCACGGTGGGTATATCGCTAAGCCTGCTGTATTCGTAACAATATTTTATCATGAAGGGAACAAGCCCAACGTGATAATCGTGGCAATGAATTACATCAGGTTTATGCTCCCAGTGATTGAGCCAGTTTAAAAATGCAATTTGAAAACCTAGATAGCGCTTCGTATCATCCTCATAACCATAAATGTTTTCGCGATCAAGCAGGCCATTAATATCAATTAAGAAAAGATCAAACCCTAAAGTATTGTGCCTTTCTTTGATAACAGTAAAATCAAACCACCAGCCATTTACATTTGTGCTGCCTTTAAAATCAATATCCCATTCATGCTGGTATAAAAATTTTGTACGAAACATTGGCATAACCACTTTTGCATAATGGCCAGCCTGGGTTTGATATTTTGGTAATGCACCAACAACATCGCCCAAACCACCGGCTTTAGCAACGGGGTAACATTCAAAACTCAGGTGAATTATTTCCATGCAACAATTTATAATTTTTAAAGACTGTTTAATAGAAACAGTAATAAATATGGCAATAAAACTAAACTTATTCCGCAGCAATTTAAAACTCTAATTCGCTATTGTTGTAAACTGAATAAAATTTTTTGATGAATTTTTATAAGCCTGTTTGATGAAATTCCAGAATAATTTCTGGCATTGACGCAGCGTTTATTTAAAATTTTTGAAAAGATAAAATGTGATTACTTTTAAACGCTCATTTCATTACATCATTTAAATAACGATAAGCAAGCATGGAATCCAACACGCAAATGAAGTCTCCGCAATCATCTCTAAGAATACCGGAAGCTATTAAAACTAAATGGTCTCAATTCAGTGTTTTAATAATTGTATTTTTTTTCTGGGGTTTCGTCGCAGCATCTAATGATATATTGATTCCGGTGTTTAAAGATAAACTTCATTTATCCCAGGTACAATCACAAATGGTTTCATTTGCTTTTTATGTGGCGTACACAATTGGATCAATAATTTATTTTGGTATTTCACGATTAACCGGCGGAGATATTTTGAACAAGATCGGTTTTAGAAATGGGATTTCTTTAGGCCTTATTATTTCAGCATTAGGGACGTTATTGTTTTATCCTGCGGCGCAAACTGCATCTTTCCCTTTAATGATCACAGGATTATTTATTGTTGGTCTTGGTTTTTCATTACAACAAACTGCTGCAAACCCATTGGCAATAGTTATGGGCGATCCTAAAACAGGGGCGCAGCGATTATGTATGGCAGGCGGTATAAATAACTTTGGTACAACTATAGGCCCATTGCTTGTAAGCTTTGCAATTTTTGGAACTGTAGCAGCAGGTGGTGTAGGCGTTGCAAGTATAGAAAGTGTAAAAACCCCGTACCTTATTTTAGGTGCTGTTTTTATATTGGTTGCTATTATATTCCGGTTCTCTTCGGTTCCAAATAAAATAGATCTTGACAAAGTAGCTGAACAGGAAGCTACTGATGATAATAAACTTGTACATCGTGCCAGCGTATTAAAATATCCGCAACTTGTTTTAGGCATGTTAGGTATTTTTATTTATGTTGGTGTTGAAGTTTCTACAGCTTCTAATTTGCCTGCGTTTTTGAAACAGGATCTTGCAATTTCTACTGATAAAATTGCACCGTTTATTTCTTTATACTGGGCAAGTTTAATGATAGGCAGATGGACTTCATCTGTTGGTGCGTTTGACTTAAGCAAAGGCATAAAACAAGTACTTCGTTTTTTAATGCCGTATATAGCATTTGGTGTTTTTCTTTTGGTGAACACAATCGCTAATCACGATGTAACGCCTTTTTACTATTATCCTTTTGTAATTATAGCTATGATTGCAGGAGACATTGCAAGTAAAGGCAATCCTGCAAGGCTTTTATTAATATATTCAGGATTTGGCATTATTGCATTATTTGTCGGGATGCTCTCCAGCGGAATGGTTAGCGCTTATGCATTTATGAGCGTTGGTTTATTTTGCTCTACTTTATGGCCATGTATTTTTACACTTGCAATTGCCGGGCTGGGAAAACATACTAATGAAGGTGCAAGCTTTCTTATAATGATGATTATGGGTGGCGGAATAATAAGCCTGATTCAAGGGTTTTTGGCTGATCATGTTTTAGGGATTCAATGGTCTTATCTTGTTGGCGTTTGCTGTTTTGTTTATCTCGCATTTTACGCAATAAGAGTTAAAGCTATTCTTAAATCCCAGGGCATTGATTATGATCGCCTGGCGAGCAGTGGCGGGCATTAATATAATTTTTATTGATGTTTTTTTTGATCAATAAAATAAATTGCATATCGGAAAAAATTAAATCTTACATCGAAATATGGCTTCTTCAAAAACGGCGCTTGAACCTTTGGCAATAGGTATTGATATTGGTGGCACCGGAACAAAATTTGGCATCGTTGACCGTGTTGGGAATGTGTTGTTTTCAGGATCAATGTCAACAAAAAAACATTCAAAGGTTGAAACGTTTATTGATGAGTTGTATAATAAAGTAAGAGAACTTATTGATAAAGCAGGCGGTGCAGGCAGGATGAAAGGCATTGGCGTAGGCGCACCAAATGGCAATTTTTATACAGGCACAGTTGAATATGCACCAAACCTTCCCTGGAAAGGAATTATTCCTTTGGCAAAATTGGTTCGCGATAAATTTCAGCTTCCCGTTGTGGTTACCAACGATGCCAATGCAGCAGCAGAAGGAGAAATGATTTATGGTGCGGCAAAAGGGATGAAAGATTTTATCATGATCACATTAGGCACCGGTGTTGGAAGCGGCATTGTTGCTAACGGGAAATTAATTTATGGGCATGATGGTTTTGCCGGCGAGTTAGGCCACACGATTGTGATTCCCGGCGGAAGATTGCACCCGGGCACAGGAAAGAAAGGTTCATTGGAAAGTTATGCTTCTGCAACAGGCGTTTGTTCAACCACACTGGAAATGCTTAAGGATACTGACGAACAAAGTTCTTTACGTAAAATACCACCGGAAGTTATAGATTCTAAAATGGTGTATGAAGCCGCTATTGCAGGCGATGAGCTTGCAAAAAAAGTATATGAATTTACCGGCAACATTCTTGGTCTTGCACTGGCTAATGCAGTAATGTTTTCAAGTCCTGAAGCCATTATACTTTTTGGCGGACTTACCAAAGCTGGTGAACTTATTTTGAAACCTACACGCGAAAGCATGGAAGCAAATCTTATTAAGGTTTTTCAGAACAAAGTAAAAATTCTTGTGAGCCATCTTAAAGAATCAGACGCTGCAATTCTTGGTGCCAGCGCATTGGCCTGGGAAATTGGATAGATGCAATTCTGTTTATCTTTTCCAATTGCTAAAAATACTTCTACTTTTTTTCGCGGATGTTTTATTCTATAATACCGCCTGTTGCAGGATAAGCAATTTCATTTTCTTCTTTTAATTTTCGCTTTACGGTCTTTGCAGTTTTATGCTCGCCAGTATGGCTCCATCCCGGCGGCATAATAAAGTATAAAAATTTATTTTTAATTCCGGGTGCATGGCGAACATCTTTCGCCAAATAATATATCTCACCAAAATAAACATCCCAAAAATTGCGCGGGTTTATTTTTCTTGTGATGCCGTATTCAATTGGTAATTCTTTTTGTTCATGTTGAAGTGTGCCAAAAACTCTGTCCCAAATATTTAGCAGGTTGCAAAAATTCGTATCCATGTACTGAATATTTTTTGCATGATGTACGCGGTGATGTGATGGCGTTAGTATGATCTTCTTAAAAAATCCGAGCCTTCCATCTTTTAAAATATTTTCACCTACATGTATAAATGCGCCCCACAAGCCATCAATAAACATAATAAAAAATAATAGCGGTGCATTTACACCAAGCAATATGCAAATGGATGTTCTTATAAAATCTGCGTACGGCGCTTCAAGAAAAAAATGTGCATAGGTTACGGAAAGATTCATGTTTTCAGGCGCATGATGCGTGGAATGAAGACACCATAAAATTCTTACTTTATGTGCAAGAAAATGATACACGAAATGCGAAAGCTCCCAGGCTATATAACCATAAATAAGCCAGTACCAGGTAAACGTTGTTTTAAAAATTGAATACTTTTCAAACAGGCCAATACACAGCGCCACCATAGCAATAGAAATAAATCTTGAAATAAACCTGTTGGCTACAAAAATGAAAAATGGCACGCGGTAATCATCTATCTTAAATCTTTTATACACCGCCGCTCTTACCAATTCTATAATTAATAAAAAAGGAATGAATGGCCCTATAACGGAAAGTATTCCATCAAACGTAAGCAAGCTGCTGTAGTCGCCGCTTTTTACAACATCCACAACGTGGCCGATGCCGAAAAAGCCAATTATTTCATCATATAAAACCTGGAAAATATTCATGGCAATGCATTACTAAAGTAAATAAAATATGATTGACCTTGCTATTGAAGTTTAGTTTCTTATCGGGCAAATATTTTCAACCCTTACTTTTGAATAAAATTTTTATTATGAAGCGATTGATAACGGTTGCAATTTGTATTACTATGATTTTAAAAACAATGTCTGTTGTTGCACAAACAACAGATAAAGATTTCAGGTTCATTGATACCGCTAACATGGATTTATCTGTAAAACCCGGTGATAATTTTTTTCAATATGCTGAAGGAACGTGGTTAAAAAACAACCCGGTTCCGCCATCAAAAACAAGATGGGGGAGTTTTAATGTGCTGATCGAAAACAATTCTCAAAGATTGAAAGCGCTTTGCGAAGATGCGTCTGCAAACAACACCAAGAATTCTATTTACCAGCGTGTTGGAGATTTATATGCAAGCGCAATGGATAGTGCAGCTATCGAAAAGCTTGGTGCTGAACCCATTAAACCAGAGCTTGCACGCCTTGCCGGTTTAACAACTAAAGAACAAATACTGAATGAAATTGCAACGCAACGCACCAAAGGTGTTGGCGGCATTTTATTTGGCTTTGGTGTTGGCCAGGATGATAAAGATGTGAACACATACATTCCGGGTGTTGGCCAGGGAGGAACTTCTTTGCCGGACAGAGATTATTATTTAAAGCCTGATGGGCGTTTTAAAACAATTCGTGATGCGTATGTTAGTTATGTAACTGACATGTTTAAACTTGTTGGTGATGATGATGCAACTGCTGCTGCAAAAGCCGCATCAGTTTTACAAATTGAAACTGCATTAGCACAGGCGCAATGGAGCCGCGTTGAAATGCGCGATCCCATCAAAACATACAATAAATTTTCTGTTGCTGATCTTTCTGCAACAACACCAGGCTGGGATTGGAAAATGTTATTAACTGAAATGAAAGTTCCGGCTGCGGACAGCTTGCTGGTTGATAATCCTTCTTTTTTTAAAGCAGCAGATTCATTATACAACACCGTTCCTGTTGATGCATGGAAAGCTTATTTGCAATGGGCTGTTATAAAATCAAGAGCAGGATTTTTAAGCAGTGATTTTGTAAACCGCCAATTTCAATTCAGTAAAATATTAACCGGCCAAAAAGAGATGACGCCAAGATGGCAACGCATGGAAGGCATGGTTGATGGAAGCCTTGGCGAACTGCTTGGGCAATTGTATGTAGAAAAATATTTCAACGATTCTGCAAAGCAAAGAATGCTTGCGCTGGTAAACAATATTCAATCAACTTTTGCAGACAGAATTAACCGTGTTGACTGGATGAGTGATTCTACCAAACAAAGAGCCATTGAAAAATTGCATGCCATCGTTAATAAAATTGGTTTTCCCAACAAATGGGAAACTTACCCCGGCGTTGTTATCAATAAAAATGATGTGATTGGAAATATGGAAAGCATTTCAGTTTGGCGCTACAACAAAAATGTAAACCGTTATGGTACACCCGTTGATAAAACTGAATGGGGAATGACGCCCCCAACCATCAATGCATATTATAATCCTGCTAATAATGAGATTGTTTTTCCGGCAGGAATATTACAGTTTCCATTCTTTGATTTTAAAGCTGATGATGCAGTGAACTATGGTGGTATTGCTGCAGTAATCGGTCATGAATTAACGCATGGCTTTGATGACCAGGGCCGACAATATGATGCTGCCGGAAATTTAAAAGACTGGTGGAGTGCTGATGATGCAAAAAATTTTACTGGCCGTGCTGATAAAGTCGTGAACCAGTTTAATGATTATACGGTTAATGATACGCTGCATGTAAACGGCAAATTAACGTTGGGTGAAAATCTTGCAGATCTTGGCGGTTTAAATATTGCTTATCAGGCTTTCAAAAAAACACCTGAAGGCAAAAGCAATAAAAAGATAGATGGCTTTACGCCCGACCAGCGGTTTTTCTTAAGCTGGGCGCAGGTTTGGCGTACCAACATCTTGCCTGAAGAAGCAGCGCAAAGGCTTTTAACTGATCCACATTCACCTGGTGTATGGCGTTGCAACGGGCCTGTTACAAATCTTGATGCATGGTATGCGGCTTTTAATGTAAAACCTGGCGATAAAATGTATAAACCCGAAAATGAAAGAATTAAAGTTTGGTAAGATGGATTTATTCTGATTAAACTTATTCACCTGATTAGCCACGTAATTCAATTATAAAAACAGCGTTTGACGAATACTTAAACGCTGTTTTGTTTAATAGGCAGAACCAGATAAATCGCTTAAAATCCCAGTTAAAAAGTATTTTAGTGCGATAAAATAAAATCATGCAATCTATACTTGTTCCAACAGATTTTTCTGCTAACGCTTACAATGCTGCCCGTTATGCTATTGCATTGGCTGCAGACATAAAAGCAACAGAAGTAATTTTATACAATACTTACCAGCCTTATGTATCTGAAG
>JBDUBY010000340.1:0-3109 GCA_040003735.1 Parafilimonas sp. | reverse complement strand
GATATTTTGTTATTCCATATACAATAGGAAATTATTTGGCAGATGAAATTCGTACTGAAAACATTCCAACAACACATGCCGCGTTTGAAGAAGCAGAAAAAAATGTGAAAGAAAGAATAGAAAAATTAATGACCATTAAAGGTTCTGAAACGGTTGAAAGTTTACATAAGCGTTTGGGAAAAATTATGTGGGATAAATGCGGTATGGCAAGAAATGCACAAGGCTTAAAGGAAGCGATTGAAGAAATTCGTGCTTTAAAAAAAGAGTTCTGGAGCAATGTAAAAATTCCGGGAAGCATTGATGAATTTAATCCTGAATTAGATAAAGCAGGCCGTGTTGCAGATTTTATTGAGCTCGGAGAATTGTTATGTATTGATGCATTACAACGTGAAGAAAGTTGCGGCGGACATTTTCGCGAAGAATTTCAAACAGCAGAAGGTGAAGCTTTACGTGATGATGAACATTTTATGTATGTATCTGCATGGGAATTAAAAGATGAAAGCAATTGGGAATTGCATAAAGAAGATTTGGAGTACGATTTGGTAAAGCCAACGCAGAGGAGTTACAAGTAATTTGAAAATGATAAGAGCAAATTGATATGGAACACTACAATATGAACCTCACATTAAAAGTTTGGCGTCAACGTAATAGCAAAGAGAAAGGAAAGTTTGAAACATATAAAGTGAAAAACATTTCATCTGAAATGAGTTTCCTTGAAATGTTTGATGTGCTGAATGATAAACTGATTACTGAAGACAAAGAACCTATTGCATTTGATCATGATTGCCGTGAAGGTATTTGTGGCAGTTGCGCGATGTATATTAATGGGAAACCACACGGACCTTGGAAAGCAAATACAGTTTGCCAGTTACACATGCGCGCCTTTAAAGATGGCGATACAATTATTGTTGAACCGTGGCGTGCAAAAGCATTTCCTGTAATTAAAGATTTAGTGGTTGACCGTTCTGCATTCGACAGAATTATTCAAGCTGGTGGATTTATTTCTGTAAATACCGGCAATCCTGTTGATGCAAATGCAATTCCGATAGAGAAAGAAAATGCAGACAAAGCATTTGCTGCCGCAGCTTGTATTGGTTGCGGTGCTTGTGTTGCGGCTTGTAAAAACAGTTCTGCGATGTTATTCCTGTCTGCAAAAGTTTCGCATCTTGCATTATTGCCTCAAGGAAGTCCTGAACGCAAAACACGCGTTGTTGCTATGATAAATCAAATGGATAAAGAAGGTTTTGGTGCCTGCACATTTACAAATGCATGTGAAGCAACCTGCCCTAAAGAAATTTCTGTAATGAATATTGCACGCTTAAACCAGGAATATATTACTTCGAGTTTTACAGCAGATAAGTAATTTAAACGCCATGATTTTTTAAGAACTCCATTTGATCGGCGTCTAAATTATTCTTGCCTTTTTCATAATCTGCCATGGCTTCGCGCATGAGATCATGAATAGTAATAATGCCTACAAAATTATTACCGTCGAAAACAGGCACATACCTTGCTTTTGTATTATTAATTAGCAGCATTAATTTATTGGTTGAATCTTCAAGCGATGCATTGGCAAGATTAGTTGTCATGATTTCGCTTACCTGTGTTGTTGTTGATTGCTTATTTTCAAGAATAACTTTATGCGTATAATCTCTTTCTGAAAAAATGCCAAGGTATTTATCGTTATTATCTTTCACAATTAAATAGCTAATATTTTCGGCTTTCATTAAACCGATTGCTTCTAATACAGTTGCAGTATGTTTTATAAAATTGAACTGTGTTCCTTTTTGCTGAAAAATATCTTTAGCGGTACGCATAATTATGTTGTTTAGAACAAAACAAAATTAGTTTTATAGTTTGCATTACAACTAATATTGTTGCTATAAAATTGTAAAACTATTTTGCTTTTATAATTGATTATGAAAATGAGCAGTGATGCTGAAGCTGATTATTAATATACAGTACAAGGAGTGATCCCGCATCAAGTGCGGGACAGGCTGCACCGTGATGCTACAACGATATTTGTCGATATCAAAAAATCTTATCTAAACTGTATTGCTTTTACCGGCCGGATTGTTTTTACAAGCCACGTTGGAATAAGCAGTGAAAGAAAACAAACCAATAAAGTTGCGATGCAAACGGCGGCAACCTGCCACCATATAATATATATTGGCGCTTCTGAAACATAATAAGCGGCTTCGTTCATTTTTATAAATCCTGTTTGTTGTTGCAGAATGCAAATGCCGAGGCCAATAAATAGACCAATAAAAATGCCGCGTAACGCAATTGTGTTTGCATGATATAAAAATATCTTTTGGATCGTCCAATCGCGTGCGCCAAGTGCTTTTAAAATGCCCGTCATTCTTGTGCGTTCTAAAATTAAAATTAAAAGACAGGTTATTAAATTGATGATGGCAACAATTGCCATTACAGTAAATATTACGTTGCGGTTTACATCCTGAATTTGCAGCCAATCGAATATGTTTGGATAGATCTGTTTTATAGTCCGGCTAATCCAGGCCTGTGGAAGTATATCGTACAATTGCGAATTGATCGTATCCATTTTTGTATAATCATTCAGGAAAATTTCGTATCCGCCAATTTCATTATGTTGCCAATTGTAAACCTGCCGCAACAAACGCAAATCCCCGATGGCAAAAGTTTTATCATATTCATCAATGCCGGTTTTAAAAATGCCGCAAACATGTAAGCGACGCACCGCAGCTTTGCCTTGCTGCTGGTTGATGAAATATACATTTATGGAATCGTTCAGTTTTATTAACAACTCATCTGCAACTGGCTGCGAAAGCAAAATATCTTTGCTGTAAGATGAATCTTTAAACTTTGGAAAAGTTCCTTGTTTTAAAAATGATTTGAGGTTATCAAAATCATAATTGCTTTCCACGCCCTTAAACAATACACCATCTATTTCTTTGTTTTTTTCAACCACTGCAGATTTTGTAGCGAATGCCTGTATTTGTTTTACCTGCGGAAATACATGCAGAATTTGCAAAGTTGTATCGTTGGGCGGCCACGGCGTTTCTTCAGCAATCATTGCTTTGTCGGGTTCATATTCCTGCACACGCAAATGGCCCCAGAAATTAAAAAT
>JBDUBY010000211.1:0-3131 GCA_040003735.1 Parafilimonas sp. | reverse complement strand
CAAGCCTTCGTTATTTTTTTAATCCATCAATCAAAATAGTGATCATATTTTCTTCAAGCTGTTCGCCGCTTATTTTATGCGTACTGCGGTGCCAGCTTTCAATACCACCTACTGCATGCAATACAATTAATACCGCTGTTGATGCATCAATTTCATTTATCTCGCCATTTGCGATTCCCTGTTCAATAATTGTTGCAAATCGTTTGCGGTAATTACGCCGCTGGTTCTGAAAGTTGGAAAGATATGGGTCTGCAAGAAAGCGCCATTCGCGGTCACTTATATATACTTCTTCAAAATTTTCAAGCAGTTGTTTTATATGAAAACGCAATATCGTTTCAAGCTTTGCAATTGGCTGCGCATCACTTACTTCAATCTTGTTCATGTGTTCCCAAAAAACATTGGCAACATTAAAACATATATCATGCAGCAATTCACTTTTAGAACGAATGTGATTGTACAAACTTGCTGCCTCAACGCCAACACGTTCTGCAAGGTCGCGCATACTGGCAGCCTTATAGCCTTTCTCCCTAAAAAGGCTTGCCGCAGCTTTCACGATCACCTCTTTACGTGATCCATCTTTACCCATTCTTATTCTTGCCATACAACAAATTTAAGTACGAATTACGAAGTATGAATTACGAAGTACGATAAGAAAGCCAATTCGTACTTCGTACCTCTTACATTATACCTGCTTACTTTACTTTTCTTCCCTTCCATTTATAGGTTCCAAATCTTCCCAACCATCCTGAAACAATTGTATAAATAATATGAAAAGGCTGCATAATTATAAACCAAAGCATAAGCCGCTGCAGCGAATAAAACTTTGCAACATTGTACATGAAAGGCATTTCAAGCAATGCTTTTGTAAGTATGAACAACAGCCATATTAAAAATAATTTTGAATGAAAAAAGCTTGCAATAAATAAAATAAACAAACACAAGTTTGTAAAATAAACCAATAGTAAAACCCAGAAAACTTTTTTGTCTTTATAGCTTGTTGCTTTGCTTGCCCAGCGAATACGTTGATTAAAAAAACTTTTCCAGTCAGGCATTGGTGCCGTTGTTACTATCGCTTCATCGCTGAATAAATAACCCATATTTAATGGATACTTTATTTTTATTTTATGCATCAATAGCATATCATCTCCGCTGGCAATATGATCCGCATTTTTAAATCCATCTACTTCATAAAAAACACATTTTTTATACGCAAGATTGGCACCGTTACACATGCTGTGTGCACCTGCATACACAGAAGCCGCTGTAATGCCTTGCAGACTTATAAAATCAAGGCATTGAAAAATATTTAAGAAAGAATTGCCGCATGTAAACATTACAGGCGCTGCTACAAAAACCCGTTCGTTTTTTTGAATGTATGCATCAAATAAACTTAACCATTTTCGCGGAACTACGCAATCTGCATCAGTAGTAAGTATCCATTCAAATTTACTTTGTTCAATTGCTAACTCAATCGCTCGTTTTTTATACGAGTTTATATTTTCAGTAATAATATTTTTTAAGCTGAGGATCGTAATATTTGAAAATTCTTTTTGCAGTGATTCAACAATTTCAGGTGTAGCATCAGTTGAAAAATCATCGGCAACAATAATTTCATAAATATCTTTCGGGTAATTATTTTGAAGTATAGAACGCAGGCAATTTTCAATATTTGCTGCTTCATTTCTTGCAGGAATAATTATAGAAAATTTTGTTACAGGCTGAATGAAAACCGGTGCAAAAATCTTTAATTTACTAAACCAAAATAAATAAGTATTGATCAATAATAAATAAACACAAAGCAATATGGCAGTGAAATAAATAAAATATACAAGCACCTGCATAAGCAAAGAAAACTACAATCAATGATTCAACAATGCTGTTATTTCTTTCACATATTTTTCTTTTAGCAATTGGTGACCGGCTTCAATAATTTTTATGCTGATATTTTTTGCATTATTAAAAATATTAGCGCGTTTGCTTAAAATAATGCGGTCATATCTTCCAAATAAAAAGTTCAGTTGGATATTTTTTTCAGCGCATATTTTTTTTATAGCAATCAAATCAGGTTTTACTTTTCTCATACATGTCCATCTTTTATATAGCAATATTCTTTGCTGGTTATCATCCAAAAAATGATGAACAAATTTTACAACACTTTTATTTAAAATATTAAGCTTGCCACCTGCATTTATTGACGTAAAAAACCATGCAGGTTTCTGCATTGTTTTAAAAAATAATTTGTTGCCCATTTTTGTTTGTGTTGACATCCAATACCAAATATTTGCGTGTAAACCGTCTGGAGCAACTAACGCAATCTGTTCAATTTTATATGAAAATTTTTGAAGTAATTCCATCGCAAAACGGCCGCCCATGCTATATCCGAGTAAAGAAAATTTTTGATCTTTATTTTGCTGGATCATTTGTGTAATTACAAAAAGATCATTGATTGTAAAAGGCTTTTTTTCATTCCATTTTGTGTTGCCATGAATAGGGAAATCAATGGCATATAAAGTATAAGCAGATTCAAAACTCTTTTCAAGAAATGAAAATGAGTTTCCGTTTTCGCCATAACCATGCAAACAGAATAAAGTTTTAGCTCCATTGCCAAAAACATAATAATTAATAACAGATGATTTATATGCCAGCGAAAGTTGTTGCATGAAAGACTAACATCTTAACAGAAAAATTTATTTTGAAACACTTGATTATGTGCTAAAGATATATAATTTTGAAAGTAGTTGCATAAACAACTATTATGTCCGCAAATCATTTTAAAAGAGGAGAATTATATAGTGTAATCAATGGAATGGCAAGCACTGCTGTTGCAAGAAGTTTGCAAAAAAACTTTCGCAATGCAAGTCTTGAAATTACAATTGAGCAATGGACTGTTTTGTATCATTTATGGAAAGAAGATTGTTTAAGCCAGCAGGAATTATGCAACCGTACTTATCGCGATAAACCAAGTATAACAAGGTTGATTGATAATTTGGAAAAGCAGAAATTATTAAAGCGTGCATCGCACAAAAATGATAAGCGCATTAATCTTGTTTGTTTAACTGATGCGGGAAGAGCTTTACAGGATACAACATTAGAACTTGCAAATCAAACAATGGACGAAGCATTGAATGGTG
>JBDUBY010000171.1:0-32973 GCA_040003735.1 Parafilimonas sp. | reverse complement strand
CTTGAAGGAAGAACGGCTGCATTTTTTTGTTATGGTGATGAAGGTGGCGATGAAACGGATGAGAATAATGTTCCGAAAATCCTGCGTCACAAAAATTATTTTGATGGTGATGCCGAGCCATTTGATGATGATAAGCTTGCATATGCGCCACTGGTTTGGCAATGCCGTTATGGTGGCATTGAAGTGCCTGATAATTTATGGGCGCACTGCACAAGCGGTAAGAATAAAAAGTATAGCGATAACCAGGCTGAAGATTTAATTAAGCAAAATGATTTTATGAAAACGTTTGGCAATTGGGTTACCGGATTCGAAAGGTTTGTGCGTGAGAAAGGAAAAATTGAACCCGGAAAATATCGTGCTTATGGTTATAAACCGCCAAAACATATTTGGGCAAATGTGCAGGACGGAATACGCTATTTTGAACTAATGGTAGGTAAACCACCTAAAGGCTCATCACCACGAAAACAAGAGGAATTAGATTTGAATAAAGATGCAACATGGCATCCAAAAAAAGGTGAAGGAGAGAAGTTAAGAGAGGAATAGAAAGTTATAAGTATTAAGTTGAAATTTTAATCACCCTGTTTTCATTATTAATTGTTCATGTTGAATGATACATCACGTTTTTGATATTTATGGCTTCATCGTTCTAACATCTATACTGATTATATTATTTGTATTGGAATCAATCTTTAAGTTAAGACGAAGAATTCAGTCAAGATTTAAAAGAATTATTACTAACACAGTTCTTGCATTGCCTGCATTTGCGTTGCTAAGATTTATGCTGATTCCGGCAATGATTTGGTTAGCTTATAAAAATCAATCATGGCATTTCGGGTTGAATTATTTGTATGAATTGCCTTCATGGCTTGAAAATATTATTGCGTTTATTCTGCTTGATTATGGCATTTACTGGTGGCACATTATTTTACATAAAATGCCACTGATGTGGCGCTTTCATATAGTGCATCATACAGATTTGGATATGGATGTAACAACTGCTTTTCGATTTCATTTTGGTGAAATGATTGGCTCTGTTATTTATCGAAGTGCGGTTGTTTTATTAATTGGTGCATCTCCATTAATAATATTGATTTACGAAATAATTTTTGAAGCGGAAACGCAGTTTCATCACAGCAATATAAAACTTAATATTAAGCTGGAAAGATGGTTGAATAAAATTATTGTAACACCAAGGATGCATGGCATTCATCATTCTATAATTAAACATGAAACAGATAGTAATTATGCAACTATATTTTCGTTCTGGGACAGATTGCATAAAACCATCCGCTTAAATATTCGTCAAGACGATGTAATAATTGGTGTTCTTGTTTATCATGATGAACGTGAACTAACTATTGGCAATCTTCTAAAACTTCCTTTTACCAAAATAAGAGAATGGAAAGATGAAGAAACAAAAACAACGGATGATTATAATGAATTAAAAGAATAAGTTATTCATAATGTAAGTTTTTGTACAATAAGTTTGTTTACGGTGTTGAAATCCATTTATAATGCTATAATTTTTGTGTATGGTTCAAATTCTTATTTAATCAGTTTCTTAATGGTTAATCCCTGCACTAAAATGCTGAAGACAACACAACAATAAGTTGCCAGTAAAATAATATGCTTTTCATTGTTTTCAGGTAATGAAAGTACTAAGGCAATAGAAAGACCACCACGCAAGCCGCCCCAAACCAATAGTTTTGCTTCAGTATTATCAACATTAAAAATTCGTGGCATTACAATCTTAGGCAAATACACTATTATCACTCTTGAAATAAAAACAATAATAACAGAGGCTGCTGCTATGAGAAAATAAGATGATTTAAAATCAATAACTATTAACACTGTAGCAATAATAATAAATAACAACGCATTTAAAATAACATCTATCAGTTCCCAAAACTTATAAACATATTCTTTAGAAGTATTGCTCATTGATGTATGGCTTTTATAATTGCCAAAAAATAATCCCATAACAACCATTGCCAGCGGACCGGATATATGTAAAGCTAAAGCTGCGGCATAACCACCCATAACAAACGCAATGGTTAATAAAACTTCTGTTTCGTAATTATCTATTTTGTTTATAATAAAGTGCAGCAGATAGCCTGCAATTAGTCCGAACAAAATTCCGCCGGCTGCTTCTTTTAAAAAAAGCATACCGAAGTTCGAAAAACTAAACGTATTGCTGCCTGACTTTGCTGTTTCCAGCAAAGCAATAAAAACCACCACGCCAACACCATCATTAAAAAGAGATTCGCCCACTATAATTGACTCTATTTTTTTAGGCACACCGGCTTTCGTTAAAATGCCAAGCACAGCAACAGGATCAGTTGGCGAAATAAGCGCACCAAACAACAAACAATAAATAAAATCAATTTTTACATTGATTAGAAGTACTACGCCATAAAATAAAATAGCAATTATTATAGTAGAAATAAGAACACCTGCTATTGCCAGTAACGTAATTTTTCTTAGTTGTTCTTTTATGTGAAGCCAGTTTGTGTGTAAAGAACCTGCAAACAGCAAGAACCCAAGCATTACATTTAGTATAAAGCCGCTAATATTAGTTTGCTCTACTAACTCTTTTAAACTGATGTATGGTTGCGGAATAAATAACCTGACGCTTAAAACAAGCAGTGTCAAGATTGTTGAGAGGAGAAACAAACCGATAACAAAAGGTATTTTAATAAACTTTTGATTTATGTATGCAAACGTTGCCGATATACAAATAAGAATTACAAAAACTATATATAAACTCATGGTTTTTGTTGTTTAAAAATTATCACATTGTTTAATGAAAGACGCTGCTTAATCCAATTCGCCAGCTTCAATTTATCTCTTGATCCAAGTTCTCTTTTTGCCTGGTAAATAAGCACGGCTTCTGTATAGCTGCTGTCTGTATTAGTATAAATTGTGTGGTTCGAAACAGATATGGCGGAAATGCCCGGATAAATTGCACTTACTTCTTTCAACAATTCTTTATTATCAAATGAATTTTTTGCTGCTTCGCTTTTTAATGCTGATATTTCTGCATTGCGGTTATATAGTAATGTATCATTTATTTTTACCTCGTTTAAAATATCATTTTTAAGATTTGAAATATTAAATGTAGTGTCCTGTTTTATAATCAATCTCGTGTTATAGATGCCATATTTATTTAACTGCGAATTCAGTTGTTTAATTTCAGGCCTGTTAAAATGCTTAGTAAGAAATGCCAACTCTATCGTTTTGGGATTGTTCTTAAGATTTGTCTTTTTATAAATCAAAGCTTCACCCTTGTTAGTAAACTCTTTTTCGATAAATGTGTTTACAGCCTCTGTAAATTTTTGTTGCTGGTATAAAGAATAAGCAAAATAAGCGCTCGGTGCAAGCAATAAAATAATAAGAGCAGTGATGCTATATTTTACCCGCTTTTCATGTTTAATCTCTATTTTTTTTGCAGGATATTTAAGGTATTTTACAATTAGGTAGGTGGCTATGCAAATGAACACGCAATTAATGCTGTATAGAAATAATGCACCAAAAAAAAATGAATAATGCCCTGTGGCTAAGCCGTAGCCGGCTGTGCAAAGTGGCGGCATTAATGCTGTAGCTATTGCAACACCGGGAATAGGATTTCCCTTTTCAACCCTTGTTACAGCAATTACACCAACAAGTCCTCCAAAAAAAGCAATCATTACATCATAAATATTTGGAGACGTTCTTGCCAGCAATTCTGATTGCTCTTGTTTAAACGGGCTTAAATAAAAATAAATTGTTGAAACTATTAAGCCTGCAATTGTTGCGATCAAAAGATTATTTAGTGATTTTCGTAATAAAGTAAAATCATAAATGCCTAATGAAAAACCAGCGCCGACAATTGGCCCCATCAAAGGAGAAATAAGCATGGCTCCAATAATAACAGCGCCGGAGTTTACATTTAATCCAACAGATGCTATTAAAATAGCGCAAACCAGCGTCCATAAATTAGCACCCCTAAAAGAAATGTTATCCGTTATATTTTTTAAAGTCTCCAGCTTATCAGCCTGGCCTTTATGAAGGTCAAATAAATAAATAAAAAATCTTTTCATTTAAAAAAATTCTTAAGCAATGTTACTCTTCGCAAAATATAGAAATACGAACACTTAAATGTCAATTTAATTATAAATGTCTATGTATTGCTCGATTTTAAAATCTGAGATTGCATTTGAAAATATTTTGCGCTTTACATTTTACACGCTTATTCGATTTGTTGAAGTACTGTAAGTTTATCTTTTTGCATGTATATTAAGTGCTTTTTAATGGGTTCTTTATAATTTAGTATAATTATAAAAGCCAATAATCTTTTTTGATCACACTATTTTCATACATTATTACTGCTGATGAATATTGCAAGAAGAACACAAACGTTTGAATTGATATTTGTTCCTGCTTTTACGTTTTTACCGTCGTTAATTGGTTGCATGTAATTTTGAAAAAATGCCAGATCACTTTTATATTCCAGTAAGATACAGGAATGAAGAAAACGAATATTTAGTAACCCTTGTTCTTCTTTCATATTCTTATCAACTACATGTTGAAGTCGATAATCAAAGTCTCGTTTTTGAACCAGATGATAATGGTGAGTTTCGTATGATAAAAATGGGCTGGCAAAATGAAAGTGATTTAAAACTAATAGATGCTCAGCTAATTCAAAGATTAATAGAAACGCTAAATAAGATTTATAATTAGTTCGAATATTTGTAGTGAAATACTTCAGGATAAGCGAAGAAAAAATAAACTGATAACCTCGTGTAAAACGGTTTGGCGCGTCAATTTTTTCATAAATTTTGACGCACCGGATAACGCACCAACATTTTGATAAAATCTGTTACGTTTTGATAAAGTCTAAAAATAAAAAACCTTCAAAATCAATGATTTGAAGGCATTTGATACTTTTTGATAAGTATTCCAGCGGTGAGGGAGGGATTCGAACCCCTTCCCTATATCTTTAAAAATCAATTACTTAAAATTTGAAAAACTCGTTAGGTACACGATTCGCTCAAAAGAAATTGGCGATACACAAAGAACTCTTACGTTGAGTAAAGATAATACAACTTAATTATTGCTATACTTTGATCTTGCAATTTGCTTCGGTTTATCCTGAATCTTTCACAGATTAATTCCTGTCATTAATCGCAACCGTTCGCAATTTCCGAATTAATGGTATGTGCAAAGTTTGCACATACCACTTGTATTATGCTTACAATATTTTTAGTAGCTGCTTTTTGAACTGTCATGAATTTCTTGACAGTTGCTTTTAAACGGAAGAACTACCGAGAAATATCCGGTGGTTGCTATTAATTGTTTAAAGTCGGCAGGATTTTATTTAAAAAGATTTAGATAATTTTCAAATACAAAAATCCTGTTGCGTTTATAACCTGTTTGCTCTTTTAAGATACCCAGTTTCTCAAAATCCTGTACCAGCCTGTGCGCAGTTGACACGTTTACTTCCAAAGCTGTTGCTATTTCGTTTGCATCAACAATAGGTTTGCTGTATAAATATTTTATCAGTTCCATTGCAAAAGGAACGCGCTTGCCTAACTGGATAATTCTTTTATCTTCCACATCCTGCCTCAAAGAGATAATAGCATTAAAAGTATCAATTGAATTTTGTGCAGTTTCCATTACGCCCACCAAAAAAAATTTCAGCCATTGTATCATTTGATTTTTTGTTCTTACAATAGTAAGGTTATCGTAATAAAGCTGGCGATTGCGTTCAAAAAAATCTGACAGGTATAATGCAGGTTTATTAATGATGTTATTGGTTACAAGGTATAAAGTAATCAATAATCTTCCTAGCCTTCCGTTTCCATCAAGAAAAGGGTGAATGGTCTCGAATTGATAGTGTGCGATGCCGATGCGGATCAAATGTGGTACAGGCAATTTGTCGTTGTGCAAAAATTTTTCAAGGTCGCTCATTAGCTCAGGCACTTCATCCTGAGCCGGTGGAATAAAAGATGCATCTTTTAACGAAGCACCGCCAATCCAGTTTTGAGATGTTCTAAACTCACCCGGCAGTTTATGTTTGCCTCTTACCCCTTGTAATAATTTTTTATGTGTTTGTTTTAGTAAACGATTACTCAGTGGCAGCTTATCCAATTGCACGATAGCATAGTTCATTGCTTCGATATAATTATGCACCTCCTGCCAATCATCTCTTTTTTCAGGGTCAATATGTTCTGCATCCTGGAGTGCTTCTTCCATACTGGTTTGGGTTCCTTCAATGCGACTGCTTTTAGTCGCTTCTTTTGTGATATGCATTTTAATAAAGAAATCAACATCAGGGATCAACACCGAAAAAGCGTTTAGTTCACCTAACTTTCGGTCTGCTTCGCTTAAAAGATAATTTACTTTTGCATCACTGATAACCCACTCGTGATTTATAAATTCAGGTGAAAAGCTATTATAAGCGTATTGCTTTTTATAATTGCCTGCCTTGTACCAGTTAATGTCCATGAACCTGATGGTTTCTGCAAATATAAAAACTTATAATTGCAGGTAACTAATTTACTGCGAATAGTAAAAATCATAATTTCAGGAAATTTTGCAATATTGGTCCGAATAGTGGTATGTGCAAGCTTTGTACGTACCACTTGTAATATGCTCACCAATTTTTTTAGTAACTGCTTTTTGAACTGTCATTAATTCCTTTACAGTTACTTTATTACCGAACTACCGTGAATAACCGGTGGTTGCTACTAATTGGTTATGTTCACAATGATTTATTAAAAAGATTTAAATAGTTTTCAAATATAAAAATCCTGTTACGTTTATAACCTGTTTGCTCTTTTAAGATACCCAGTTTCTCAATCCTGTACCAGCCTGTGCGCTGTTGGCAGGTTCACTTTTAATAGGATAATAGCTTGTTGACTCAGGGAAATCACCAAGCTTGCTCTACAAAAACAAACATGTAACGAAGTGGATACAACCCATATCATCTGCGTTTATAAATAGTAATTCGTTGTTGGGCGAGACCAAAAAATAACGCGTTATTTATGTTTATAACAGACCTCACGTCGCCTGTTAAATTAAAACCTGATTGTTGCTGATTGATGTAAGTAAAATTTCCTTTGCCATCGCCTTTTAATAAAATGCCATAGTTTGCATCACAGTTACCAAAGCGCAGCCGGGCATGATTGATATTTCCGCACAACAATAAATCTGCATTTCCGTCTTTATTATAATCAATTGAAGTAATAGTGAAAACAGGTGAGAATTGTGCTTGTACAGGCAACTCTTTTTTATAAAATTTACCATTGGCTGTTCTTTCAAAATAAGTTGTAGCCAAAGTGTTTGCTTTAAGATGCGTTGCATTATTTAACTGCTCAGGTGTAAAAACATCTCGTATTGTTGCATCAGCATAATCTTTATAATATTTAAATTTTTTGCCCATACCGTTGATCTGTCCAGCCACTTCATCTCTTGATAAGAACGGATAACTTTTTCCCTGGTTATAAAAGCATAACACAGGATCAACTGTACCATTTCCATCAAAGTCTTTATAATACACTTCGGCAGGTTGTTTATCGCTTACTTTACATTGCGTATTCAATCCAAAATTGCCAACTACCAAATCGGGTTTACCATCTTTGTTGAAATCGGCTATAAGAACTTTATTCCACCAGCCACTATAGTTTTCATCAAAATAATCCTTTGTTTTATTTTCCAGTTTACCATTGTTGTTAATAAAAACCGTAACAGGCATCCATTCTCCGACAACTATTAAATCCTGTTTATTATCATTATCAAGATCAATCCAGGCAGCATCTGTAATCATCCCGATATGTTGTAAAGATGGAGCTATAGATGTTGTTTCATCTTTAAAATGACCTTTACCATCATTAATAAGCAAATAGCTTTGAGGCGTTTCAGGATAACGGCCCGGTATAACTCTGCCACCTACAAACAAATCAGGAAACTTGTCGCCATTAATATCAGCCATGCGCACACAACTTTTGCTTACGTGCATAGCAGGCAAAGCATCGCTGCTTTTATGAAAGTTGCCTTTGCCATCATTTATATATAGTCTATCCTGCAATAAAGTGTCATTGGGCTGGTAGTTATCATAGCCGCCACTCACTACATAAAGATCATTATAGCCATCATTATTGGCATCGAAAAATAATCCATCAACATCTTCACTGGCTTTATCCATTTCAAACCCGGATTCATGCTTTTGAATGAACGAACCATTCGCCTGCTGAATATATAATCTACCTGCCTTTCCTGCGTCTCCGCCAACATATACATCTTCAAGCTTATCACCATTCACATCTCCTTTTACAAGACAAGGACCTGAATAGGAAAGCGGGTTAATAAGCAATGGCTGCCGCTTAAAGTCATTAATATTTTTTGAACTGTCGTGGTATAAAATTGGTGATCTTGTTTCTTCGAATAACGCAACTGATGCAACAGGCCGAGTATAATTTAAGGACGCTTCTTTTTCATTTAAAGTAATAAACGTATTGGCTTTTAAATTTTGCAGGAACTGCATTTTACCACTTACCCAAATTATTTTTAAAGAATCGATTATACTGTCTTTTCCAAGCCCAAAGTGCATTACAGGCGTTACAGAAGATTGATAACCTTTCGCAGTCATCTGCTCCTGGTATTGTTGCTTTCCATTTGAATAGAGGTATACTTTTGCGCCTAATCCTTGTGTATTGTTTCCTGAACCCTTAAGCGTTATTTCAATAAAATGATTTAGCTCATGGTTAGATTCATTGCGGTAAATAAAAGCCGGCTTATTGATATTGTTTACAACCAGATCAAGATCCCCGTCATTATCCAGGTCGGCATAAGCAGCGCCATTACTGTTTGAGAAACTGTCTATTCCCCATTGCTTACTCACATCTGTAAAAGCTAAATGCTCATCATTTTTAAAAAAATAACTTCTTACATCTGACGAGGGCATATGCTTTAAAATTTCAAGCAGCTGTTCTCTGCGTACACCATTTGGCAGGTTTCTCAACTGGTCATCCATGTACATAAGAAAATCCATGTTTGTATAATCACGTAAATAGCCATTACTTACAAAAAGGTCTTTCCATCCGTCATCATCGAAATCTGCAAACAGCGGCGACCAGCTCCAGTCAGTATTGGAAATTCCTGCCAGTTGGCCAATTTCACTAAACGTACCATTGCCATTATTTAATTGAAGCATGTTGCGCATATACTGGTTATGAAAACCTGCTTTTACGTTGATATTAAAAAGCTCATAATTATCAGGTGCAAAAAGCATTTTCTGTCGGTGATTATCTTCAGGCAACATATCAAGTGTATATATGTCCGGAAGCCCGTCGTTGTTGATATCCGCAATGTTATTACCCATTGAAAACTGCGACGTATGTTCTATTTCATCGCCCAGTTTATCTGTAAACGTTCCATTGCCATTATTGATGTATAGATAATCGGGCGCCAGGTAATCGTTGGAAATATAAATATCAGGCCAGCCATCATTATTTACATCTGCAATGCCTGCAGAAAGATTATAGCTTAACAAGCTATTTACAATGCCTGATTTTGCTGTTACATCTTCAAAATAATTATTATTATTTCTGAATAATCTTGTACCAATTTCTTTATTTGGTGTTGATATAAATTCGCGAAGCGCAGCATTGTTAAGATTACTTAAGCGGGCAGGATTATGGTTTATAAGCAGCATATCAAGATCGCCATCTTTATCATAATCAAAAAAATATGCCTGGTTACTGTATGAAGAATCGTTCAATCCGTATTGTACCGTTTCATCTTTAAAATGAGGCATGCCATTATTATCATTTCCTTCATTAATTAATAATTGCGGTATTCTTTTGCGGCCATTTATTTTGCCTGAATAACATAGAAATAAATCAGGTTTATTATCACCATTAATATCGGCCATTGTAACGCCTGTTTTCCATGGGCCGGGTCTGCCTTGCACACCTGCAACATCTGTTATGTCTTCAAATTGCATGTTGTCTTTATTCAGGTATAATTTATTATCAACCATATTACCGCTGAAATAAATATCCTGCAAGCCATCACCATTTACGTCGCCAATGGCAACACCGCCACCGTTATAGAAATACTCATACATCAACACATTTGTGTTAAGGCCTTCGGTTAATGTATTGCTGAAAGTTATGTTTGTTTGAGACGAAGGAAGCAATGAAAAAAGCGGGTGTTTGTTTTGATTGAGTTCACTAACATTATTACTGCTTTTGTTTTGACAAGCGGGAAACATGATAACATAAGCAGAAATATATAAAAGAGTAAACAGGCGCGCTACATAGTGGCTGGCAAAAGATTTCATTACATGTATTTAATAAAAAAGAAATTCTTTGCTGAACAAAGAACTTCTTAAAAATATCGAATAAAACCAAATAACAACTTACTGTTAGTAACCCGGGTTTTGAGTAAGCTTGGTATTCTTATCAATTACATTTTGAGGAATAGGGAAAAGATAATTTTTACTTGCATAAAACTTTCTATCGCCGCCTCTTGCAGGAATATATGAATACTGAAGAGCGCCACCGGCACCAACAGCAATCGATACACCATGCAATGGCTTATTAAGATTAACTTCTGCAGTGCGCCAGCGTATCAGGTCCCAGAAGCGCTTGTCTTCAAAAGCTAATTCTACTCTTCGTTCACGTCTTATAGCAGTACGCATATCATCTTTGCTGAGGCCGGCCGCTAAATCAGGCAATGCAGATCTTTCTCTTATTTTATTTATGGCGGCATATACTGAGGCATCGGGCCCTGCTACTTCGTTTTGCGCTTCTGCATAATTCAATAACACTTCACCAAATCTGAAGATGATATAGTTTTGATAACTTGTATAACCACTCCAGTTTGCCGCGCCAAGCACAAGGGTTTTATCATCGAGACGTTTGCGCACATAATAACCGGTTTGCCCTGCATCATCCCTGTCGGTAACATCAATTTCGTTTTTACTTCCTATACCAACTCTTGTAAAGATGCTATCATTATAAAAGAAATCACCGTCATGAACTATGCTTTGATAGAAGCGTTGCTCCCTGTGATTATAAGGATGCGTTGGATCATAGCCTGAAGTTGGATCGGTAATTACCTTGCCATTATCCATTGCATAATCATCTACTAATTCTTGTGTGGGATCAACGCCTCCCCAGCTTGTTTCGGCGCCGCCTGCTGTAAATGTTGGGCCTACAGTTCCATCAAGGTTTGCGCCCTTACCCTGGCCCGGCGGACTGTACTCTCTATAAAAAATGGATTCTTTGCTTTCGCCACCTTTAGTTAAAAAAAGCTTCGCATAATCGGGGTCCAATTCATATCCTAACTCGTCCATTATTTTTTTATTGCTGGCCGCAGCATCTGCAAATTTTCCTGCAAACAATTCGCACCATCCTTTTAATACCAAAGCCGCGCCTTTACCTACTTTACCTGAAGTAGGCATGTCTGGCAAACTTGTATAAGCGTCTGCACACTCCGAAGTAATAAACTGTAAAGTTTCATCTGAAGTATTTCTTGCATGAAATATGGAATCGCCTTGTGTATCTGCATTCAATACATCAGTTATTATTGGCACACCCCCATAAGTCATCCAGAGAATCTGGTAGAAGTAGGCCCTGAGTACACGAGCCTCTGCTAACTTTTCAGTTTTATAATCATCCGGAAAAGATGATGATGTAACGTTCTTAATAAAAACATTGCACTTCCTGATATTAGTGTATTGAACAGTCCAATCTAAAAAATTTGAAAGATCGCCTGAGAAGCCTGCATTTGCAGGTGACTGAAGGCTTTGCTGGATATTTTGCCTTGAGTTGGGCCATGGAAATCCGCAGATGGAATTATCTGACCAGTTTTCAATCGGATCATACCAATTATTTCCATCCGGCAAGCCTGTATAAATATCATTCAGAAAGAGATCTGCAGTGCCTTGGTCAGTCCAAACATCTGCATCTGTTAAACGATCCCTGGGCGCAACATCCAGCACTTTGTCGGTGCACGATTGAGAAAAAATCACAATCGCAGATAACGATATATATATTGATATTCTTACAATTTTATTTAGCATATAACAGAAATTTAAAAAATTAGAATGTAACGCTTAGGCCTAATGTTATTACTTTTTGTTGCGGATAAAACTGTCCACTTTCATCACTGGCTTCGGGATCAAAGTCTTTCATGTCCTTAGTCCATGTAACAAGGTTTTGACCGGATGCATAAACCCTTATCATTTGTAAGTGTAAAGTCGACATCACTTTAGCAGGAATTGTATAACCTACTTCAGCAGATTTCAAACGTATATAATTGCTTTTGCGAAGCCACCAATCTGATACCTGTCTTGTATTGGCACTTGGCTGAGAAAGTATGATAGGATACTTTGCATTTGTGTTTTGCGGAGTCCAGTAATCTAAATTAGCAGCAAGCGCAGAAGCGCCGTTTTCAAACGGCCATGCAGCCTGTCCGCTCAGATAAAAACTTCCTGAGCCGGCACCCTGGAATAATACATTTATATCAAATCCTTTGTAGCTTATTGAAGGTGAAAAACCATAAATTAATTGCGGAGAATTTGGATTACCCATTGCTTTAAGATCATTCGCATCAATTACATTATCACCATTAACATCTTCGAACTTTATTTCACCCGGCCGTAAAGTGCTGAATTGTGTTACAGGATATTCGTTTTGATCAATAATACCATCACCGTTTTTATCATCACTTTCCTGGAACAGGCCCAAAGCATGATAACCAAAGTATGTATTAATTGGCCTGCCTGTTTGCCGCCTGTTAGGATTATCGTAAGTGGCAGCCAGTTCATAAATCTGCACATACATGTTCTTTGCATAAGTTGCATTTGCAGTAATGCCAACACGTAAATCACGGTTTATATTATAAACAGAACTTATTGTCATATCAAAACCTTTGTTGCTTACAGCAGCAGAATTGGTTTGAGGTAAACCGATTCCGTATTCGGCAGGCACCTGATTTTGATTTGCGATAAGAATATCATCTCTTTTTTCAGAGAAATAATCTGCTTCAATACTAAACAAGCCCTTGAAAATTGACAACTCAAAACCAATATCTGTTTTTTTTGCTTTTTCCCATGTTATATTAGGATTAGGAGGTGAAGCTTCTCGTACACCCTGTGTTACTGCACCATCAAATATTCCACTGTTTCCAATTAATGAATAAGCGCTTAAATATTGAAAGGGCGCCAGCACTTTATTGCCGCTTGCATCCACGATGTAAGGAAGTGCGCCGCTTTCACCATAAGAACCGCGTATTTTTAAATTATCAATCCAGGAAATATTTTGCATGAATTTTTCTTCAGAAACACGCCATCCTGCAGAAAACGCGGGGAATAACTGGTAGCGCTGGCCAGGTGCAAATACGAAATGACCATCATAACGACCCGAAGCTTCAAACAAATATTTATTATCAAAAGCATAAGTAAGTCTGAAGATAGCACCGCGTTGTTTTAATTCACCAGATGAGCCGTAATTAGTAATGTCATTTGCATTAGAACTACCGTTACTTAATTCGGGAATGTTTACATTAAAATTTACACGCTTGGCACCGAAATCAGAAAACTTCGAATTTCGTGCTTCCAATACTATTGTTGCACCAATATTACTTTTGCCAAAACTATTATTGTAAGTTAAATATCCCTGGTAAGTAAATGCCTGAACCTGGCTATTATATACTTCGTAAGAAGGTTTTTGAGGCCCGTCTGATCCGATTTGTGAAATAGTGTACGGGTTGGTAGTTGTATCTGTAACTGCATAATACGGTATTGGTGTTAACCAGGTTTTTTGAGTGCGGCCATCGGGATCATTTAAATCATAACTAAACACTGCTTTTGCGCTTAAACCTTTTATGGGTAATTGTTGTTCAAGGCTTATTTGCGTTAACATAATTTGTCGCACGTCAGTTGAATAACCGCTGTGATATACATTACCATAAGCTGTTCTGCCGATATATGAACCCCACAAGCCGTTACTGAAAACAACAGGAGCAACCGGTGGTGTGCGGTATAACTGGTAAAAGATATTGCTGGCAGAAATGCCTGGAGTACTCCTGTCTTCAACTCTTCCATTTAAACCAATGCCCAACTTTGTTGTATTAGTAACCTGAATATCTACATTTGAAGTAAGGTTATAACGTTTAAAGTTTGTACTTCCCCACATGCCATCCTGTGATAAATATCCTAAGGCACCAAAATATTTTACCTTATCCGTTCCGCCCGACACAGAAAGATTATGCGACGTCATGGGTGCATTTTTATTGATAAGCGTATGCAACGGATCATTCACAGGATATAGATCCGGCTCTGAACCATCTTTAAATT
This sequence comes from Parafilimonas sp., assembly GCA_040003735.1. Classification (GTDB taxonomy): domain Bacteria; phylum Bacteroidota; class Bacteroidia; order Chitinophagales; family Chitinophagaceae; genus Parafilimonas. The sequence goes on along the minus strand of JBDUBY010000171.1, from coordinate 18,626 downwards.
TTTGCAATGCATAATCACTATAAACAGGGCCGCTATTCTCATTGGCATTAGCGGCATTGCGCATAGTGGCATATTCATAAGAGTTCACCATTCGTGGAAGCTGTGCAGGATTTTGCCAGCCATAATAACCGTTGTATGTTAATTGAGGTTTCCCGCTGGTGCCTCGTTTTGTTGTAACCAATATTACACCGTTTGCACCCGCTACACCATAAGGTGCAACAGCTGCAGCATCTTTTAATATGGTAAAGCTGGCAACGCTGTTTGGATCTAATTGCTGAAAACTGCGCGGTACACCGTCTACAATAACCAATGGAGCTGTATTGCCGGTTGTACTAAAACCGCGTATTAAAATTGTAGAACCATCATAACCCGGTTCACCGCTGCCTTGTTTGAAAAGGACACCGGCTACACGACCACCTAACGCATTGCTAATGTTGGCGACAGGCGTACTTTTCACGTCATCTCCTTTAAGGCTTGATACAGCCGCAGTTAACGAGGTTTTTTTCTGTGTACCATAACCAACTACAATTACCTGGTCTAATGTATTATTTGCATCAGCCAGCTGTATTGTAATCTCCCCGCTTTCCGGTATTGCGGCTTCTTTGGTTATATGACCAACATGTGATATTACCAGGATATCTTTTTTGTCTGATACAGAGATGGAGAATCTGCCTGCCGCGTCTGTAACAGTACCGGTGGTATGTTTATTTTTAAGTTGAACAGTTGCATCTGACAACGGTACATTTTTTTCATCCGTAACTGTGCCACTTACTATAACTGGCGTTTGTGCAAATGTGCAGGCTGAAATAACCAGGACTAATAATAACAAAATTGATTTTTGACAAAGCAATTTTGCATAGGGTAAACGTGTAGTCTTTTTAAGCATATGCAAACAATTAGTTAAAGACAAAGAAACAATTAACAAGACTGATTTTAAATGGATATTTTATTTATATAGATGGATTATTTTTTGATGTTTAAACTAGCATCAAAAACAGTATTAATTATAACATCAATAATAAATTTTATTGATTGGTTTTATTTCTTTTGCGGTATTCTTTCGGTGGTATATGCATAAGTTTTGAAAACATTCGTGAGAAATAATATTGGTCTTCAATCCCTAGGCTAAAAGCAATTTCTTTAATGCTCATGCCCGTAAAAAGCAAGTACTCACAAGCTTTTTGAATTTTAAGATGATTAAAATAATCGATAGGCGAATACCCGGTTTCTTTTTTAAAAACTGTAGAAAAATGTGACGATGAAAGATTAGAAAAACTAGCCATTTCGTGTAAAGAAAGCAGGCTGCCTAATTTTTTTTTCATCGCATCTACAACCTTTGATACTATATTGTCTGCACCCTTTCCTGTATTATTAAATTTTTCTTCGTATAATAAAGAAGAAAGAAAATGGTAAAAAATCATGTTCACGTAGCGTAAAGTATCGTCACTGTAGCCCTTTTCAAGCTGAGTATATATTTCTTCAAAAAGTTTTATCCTGTTTTCGTTATAAGCAAGATATGGTTTATAATGCCTTGAGTATTTTATAACAAGATCTATTATGTAATTAGAAAGATTACCATTAAAATGTATCCAGTAAATCGTCCATGGTTCTTTTTTATCGGCACCATACGCATGCGGTTCAGCAGCAGGAATGATTATGTACTGTGAAGGTTCGATTGATATTTGTTTGTCATTAATTTCCACCCATCCATATCCTTCAACACAATAAATAAGAATATGCTCAACAATTCCCGTTTGCCTTTCCCTATAATGATTTACAGCCTTTGGATAATAACCAATATCCGTTATATAAACGCCTTTTGTTAACGGGTCTTTAATAAGAAAATCAGACACAATTTTTCTTGGCAGCACAATCATTTTCTGGCCTTTAAACCCATGTTTAATCTTTTCACTTTTAGTTTTCATTGAAATACATTGCAACCGTTAAAAAATCCATCATTACCATAAAATTCACTATTTTTTTAGCATTCAACAAAAACGAATTTTGTTTCGCTTATATAACAATCAAGGTAGTTCAGCCAAAAAAATAATAATGATTGCAACAACATTTTATTCAACAACGAAACAATATAGTTCATTCAAAAAAAACTTATTACTCACCATAGCCCAGTTTTGCTTTTTATTAATCGCATCTTTTTCAACATTCGCCCAAAAAACGATTCGCATAGATACAAAAGACAATCTTTTATTACTCGGTGTTGATACAAATGCGTCGTTAAAACAATTATACTTTGGAAAAAGTATTAACGATATTGATGCGCTTTCAACTTCATTTGAAAAAAATGCCGATGCTTATTCTTCATACGGTAATGATGTTGAACATACGGCTTTGCGTGTAACGCACAGCGATGGCAACCTTACAACAGATTTGGTTTTTGTAAGCAGTAATACAACAAAACAAGACAGCAACATCAGCATAACAAAAATTATTTTAAAAGATAAATTTTATCCTGATGAAGTAACACTGTTTTATAAAACATACTCAGAGCAAAATATTATAGAAGAATGGATGACGTTCAGCCATAAAGAAAAATCGCCTGTTACACTGTACGATTTTGCTTCTTCTTCACTCAACTTTCAAACACCAAATGCATATCTCGATTATTTTTACGGCGATTGGGCAAACGAATTTAATCTTGTTGAAACAAAGCTTTCTGAAGGCGGAAAAACAATTGATTCAAAGCTTGGCGTAAGAACAGACCAGCGTTCTAATCAATCATTTCTTTTATCATTAAACGGAAAATTGCAGGAAGACGATGGTGAAGTAATTGCGGGAACTTTGGCATGGCCTGGCAACTGGCAATTGCAATTTAACGAAGATCATTATAATAATTTACAGGTAACTGCAGGTATGAATCCGTTTGCATCGGAATATATTTTGAAAGCCGATACAACATTTACAACGCCGGGATTTTTATTTACCTACAGCGATAAAGGCGCAGGCGAAACAACAAGAAATTTTCATCGCTGGGCAAGAAAATATGGTATTGATGATGGTTATGGTGAGCGTGATGTTTTATTGAATAACTGGGAAGCAACTTATTTTGATTTTGACGAACAAAAATTAACCAGCATAATTAAAGATGCAGGCCGTATGGGCTTTGAATTGTTCTTGTTAGATGATGGTTGGTTCGCTAATAAATATCCACGCAATAATGATGATGCCGGTCTTGGCGATTGGGATGTGAATACAAAAAAATTACCGCATGGGCTATCTTACTTAGCTGATGTTTGCAAACAAAATAATTTGAAGTTTGGTATTTGGGTTGAACCTGAAATGGTGAATCCAAAAAGCGAATTATATGAGAAGCATCCTGATTGGATTATCACTGCACAACATCGTGATTTGAATTTATCACGCAATCAATTGATACTTGATATTACCAATCCAAAAGTGCAGGATTATGTATATAATGTTTTGGATAAAACGATGAGCGAAAATAAAGGCATCAGTTATATAAAATGGGATTGTAATCGTTATATCACAAATCCCGGTTCATCTTATCTTGGCAATCAGCAATCAAAATTATTTATTGATTATCCAACCGCTTTATTAAACATTATTCAACGTTTCAGAAAAAAATATCCTGATGTACATATGATGGTTTGTTCTGGCGGCGGTGGCAGAATGGATTATGCAACGATGCCTTACTTCCAGGAATATTGGCCAAGTGATAATACGGATGCATTGGATAGAATTAAAATTCAATGGGGGCTTCAATATTTCTATCCCGCAGTTGGCTTGGCTGCGCATGTAACGCCTAATCATTCCGATGAAAGAATTACGCCATTAAAGTTTCGCTTTGATGTGGCAATGACAGGTCGTTTGGGTTTGGATTATCGCGTTGATAAATTAAATGCAGATGAAAAAACATTTGCCATCAATGCAATCGCTACGTACAAAAAAGTTAGAAATATTGTGTTGTATGGTGATTTGTATCGACTGTTATCGCCGTATGAAAACAGGCGTGCAGCATTAATGTATGTAAGTGAAAATAAAGATTCGGCATTGGTATTTTCTTTTTTGCAGAAGAAAGAAACTTATCCTGATAAAACAAAACTGTTATTGAAAGGTTTGGATGCAAACGCGCAGTATAAATTAACTGAAATTAATAAAGGAAGTTTTTCCCGGCTTGATGATTATGAAGGCAAAACTTTTAGTGGGGCATTTTTAATGGCAGCGGGTTTACAGTTTGATATGTATAATGATTATGAGAGCGCTGTTATGCAACTTGTAAAGCAATAAAAGTTACAATCAATAAAGCAAATAAATTTCAATTGGTAAGCAGTTGATGTGAATGTTTGATTAACTAAATCAATCAATAGTTATGGATGTAAAAGCATGGGTTGAGAAAATTTCTATTCCAACATATGAAACCGGTAAGCCAGAAAAAAATCCAATGTTTTTAGAGAAACGAGTTTACCAGGGAAGCAGTGGTGTTGTGTATCCGCATCCCGTAATTGAAAGTATCAGTAATGAAAAAATAAATAGAGAATATGAAGCTGTTTTTATAGAGAATGATTATTTAAAAATCATGGTTCTGCCTGAATTAGGTGGCAGAATTCAACGTGCGTTTGATAAAATTAAAAACCGTGATTTTGTTTATTATAACCAGGTTATAAAACCTGCGTTGGTTGGTTTGGCTGGTCCATGGATTTCTGGTGGCATTGAATTTAACTGGCCACAACATCATCGTCCAAGCACATTTAGCCCTGTTGATTTTACGATTGAAGAATTTGAAGATGGAAGCAAGACAATTTGGGTAAGTGAAACAGAATTAATGTTTCGAACAAAAGGAATGGCTGGTTTTACTTTATACAAAGACAAAGCTTATTTAGAGATTAAAGGTCGCTTGTTTAACAGCACATCTTTTCCGCAAACATTTTTGTGGTGGGCAAATCCTGCAGTAAAAGTTAATAACGATTATCAATCAGTTTTTCCGCCAGATGTGTATGCAGTGTTTGATCATGGCAAACGTGATGTAAGCGATTTTCCAATTGCAACAGGCACATATTATAAAGTGAATTATGCCCCGGGCACAGATATATCGAAGTATAAAAATATTCCGGTGCCAACATCATATATGGCTATACAATCGCAATACAATTTTATGGGTTGTTATGAGAATAACACGCAAGCTGGCATGTTGCATGTTGCGGATCATCATGTATCCCCGGGTAAAAAACAATGGACCTGGGGTAATGGTGATTTTGGTTTTGCATGGGATAAACAATTGACTGATGAAGATGGACCATACATTGAATTGATGACAGGCGTGTTCACCGATAATCAACCAGATTTTTCGTGGATGCAACCAAATGAGATAAAAACATTCACGCAATATTTTATGCCTTATGCTGAGATTGGTTATGTGAAAAACGCAACGAAAGAAGCTGCAATAAATATTGAGTGGAATGAAAATGATCTTCAAATAAAAGTATATGCAACTTCTGTGTATGATAATGCATCAATAATTATTTTGAAAGATGATAAAGAAGTAAAACGATTTACAACCAATCTTTCGCCAGCTAATATTTCCAATGAAACATTTACTGCATCACCAAAGAATGACGAAACAAATTGGAAAGTGATCGTATTGGATAAAGATGGAAATGTATTAGTTTCTTATCAACCTTTGCCTCTAAATAAAAAAGAAATTCCTGCTGCTGCAACGGCTGCAAAATTGCCATCAGAAATTGAACAGGTTGAAGATCTTTTCTTGAATGGTTTGCATTTGGAACAATATCGTCATGCAACTTTTAATCCTTTAGATTACTATGATGAAGGATTAAGAAGAAGCCCGACTGATATACGTTGCAACAATGCAAAAGGCTTGTTGTTGCTGCGTCGTGGACAATTTGTAAAAGCTGAATCTTATTTCAAAACAGCGATTGCAACACTTACAAAACGCAATCCGAATCCTTATGATGGTGAACCATATTATAATCTTGGATTATGTCTTGTTCTTCAAGGAAAATATAATGAAGCTTATGATGCTTTCTTTAAAGCAACCTGGAATGATGCATGGCAACATGCTTCGTTTTTATGGCTTGCAAGAATGGCAGCACATCAACATAAAATAGATGATGCTTTACAACTTGCAGAAAAATCTTTGATAAAAAATTTTCATAGCAATACAACAAGACATTTAAAGGCAGCTTTGTTGCGACAAAAAAATTTGTTGACTGAATGTATTGTATTGTGTGATGAAAGTATAAAGATTGATGCTTTCAATTTTGGTTGTATTTATGAAAAATATTTAGCTGAAAAATCATTGAATAAAAAAGCTTCATTGAATGATTTATTTAAGCTAATGCGTTATGCTGAAAACAATTTTCTTGAACTCGCATTACAATATGCACATGCAGGTTTGTATGCAGATGCGGTTGAGTTACTATCGTCCTACATCTTACATCTTACTGAGACACCTGGCAATGCAAAAAAAATTACGCCGCTTGTGCATTATTATCTGGGTTGGCTGCACGAAAAAAATGATAATGCTGAAGAAGCTTTAAAATATTACCAGGAAGCCGCAGATGATAACAAATCAATTGTGTTCCCTAATAAACTTGAAGAGATAATTATTCTGCAGTCAGCAGTTAGAATGAATTCTTCAGATGCAAAAGCAAATTATTATTTAGGAAATTTATGGTATGATAAACGTCAGTACGATGAAGCGATAACTCGTTGGGAAAGATCAATTGAGATTAATGAAAACTTCGCAACACCTTATAGAAACCTTGCCATAGCTTGTTATAACAAAAGGAATAAAAAGCAGAAAGCCTTACAATATTTAGAGAAAGCATTTGTATTGGATAATGCCGATGCAAGAGTTTTAATGGAGCTTGATCAACTGCATAAATTATTAAACAAATCTTTTAAAGAAAGATTACAGTTGCTTGAAAAATATGCGCAGCTTGTTGAACAAAGAGATGATCTATGCATTGAAAGAATTATGTTGTATAACAATCTCAAAGATTATACAACTGCAAGAAAATTGTTAGCTGCGAGACATTTTCATCCGTGGGAAGGCGGCGAAGGAAAAGTAATAAGTCAATATTTATTATGCCACGCAGAGCTTGCAAAACAAGCAATAATTGATCGGCGATTTGATGAGGCATTATCATTGTTAAACGCTGCAAGAATTTATCCTGATAATTTAGGTGAAGGAAAATTATATGGTGCGCAGGAAAATGATTTGGATTATTTAACTGCCTGCGCTTATGAAGGTTTGAATATAAATAAAAAAGCAACTGATTTTTATCAACAAGCGACCCTTGGAATAAGTGAACCTGTTCAGGCAATTTATTATAATGATCCGCAACCTGATAAAATATTTTACCAGGCTTTAGCATGGATGAAATTAAATGAACCTGCAAAAGCGAAAACAATATTCAATAAGTTTATAAGCTTTGGTGAAAAGCATATGAATGATGAAATACGCATAGATTATTTTGCTGTTTCATTACCAGATATGTTGGTTTTTAATATTGAGCTGAATCAACGGAACAAACAACATTGCAATTATCTAATTGGACTTGGAAATATTGGTTTGGGTAATTACAACAAAGCTGAAGAATATCTTGAATCAGTTTTGCAAAATGACATCAATCACCAGGGCGCCGCAACATATTTGCGCATGATTAATTTCATTCAGCAAACAGCACATTTTAATCAACCTGCATAATTATCTATTTTGAATAAAACAGCCCAGTATTAACGGTTTTGGTTTAATTAATCTATAAAACGTTTTGCATGCTATTTTTTAAAAAGTACTCCTTATTAATTTTAACTCAGTTATTAATTTGCGCAAGTGCATTTGCACAATCACCTTCAGCGAATGTTATCAATCTTGCAGGAACATGGCATTTTAAACTGGACAGTTTAGATACAGGCGAAAATGAGCAGTGGTTTAATAAAAGCTTAAATAATGAGATTAAACTACCTGGTTCTTTAACAACCAACAATATTGGCAATGATATATCACTTTCAACACCCTGGACCGGTGATATTATTGATTCTTCTTTTTTTATTAAACCAGAGTATGCAAAATATCGAGAGCCTGGAAATTTCAAAGTTCCTTTTTGGTTACAGCCAACAAAGTATTACAAAGGAGCTGCATGGTATCAGAAAGAAGTATCCATTCCTTCTTCGTGGAGTAAAAAACACATAACATTATTTTTAGAAAGGTGTCATTGGGAAACAACTGTCTGGGTTGATGATACAAAAACAAATACGCAAATAAGTTTAGGCGCTCCACATGAGTACGATTTATCATCGTTGCTTTCACCCGGCAAACATCGCATAACTATTTGTGTTGATAACAGGATAAAAGAAGTGAACGTTGGATCTAACTCGCACAGCATTTCAGATCATACACAAAGTAACTGGAATGGCATGATTGGAAAATTATTATTGATTGAAGAACCCGCTTTACATATTGAAAGTGTAAAACTTTTTCCTGATATACATAAGAAAGAAGTAGTAGCAATAATTAATTATAAAAATGATAATAACAACTCTATAAAAGCAAGCTTTACTTTAAAGGCAGCATCAGGCAATAAAGCTGCAGAAGCACTAAAACCTTTATCTGTTCAAAAAGATTTAAACGAAAACAATGGCACTGTAAGTATAACTTATTCGATGGGCAACGCGCCATTATTATGGGATGAATTCAATCCAAATCTTTATAGCATGCATATCAGTCTCAAAGCAAACAATAGAACTGATGAAAAAGATATTTCTTTCGGTATGCATGAATTTAAAAGCACTAACACGCAGTTGCTTATCAATGGGCGGCCAACATTTTTGCGTGGCACTTTAGAGTGTGCTGTAACGCCGCTTACAGGCTATCCTTCCACAGAAAATGCTTTCTGGAAAAATGTATTTTCAGTTGCCAAATCTTATGGGTTAAATCATTTGCGTTTTCATTCCTGGTGCCCGCCGGAAGCGGCTTTTACTGCTGCTGACAGTGCAGGTTTTTATTTACAAATTGAATGTTCATCGTGGGCAAATCAAGGCGCAACAATTGGTGATGGTAATCCGCTTGATACTTTTATTTACAACGAAAGTGAACGCATTATAAAGAACTTTGGTAATCATCCATCTTTCTGTATGATGGCTTATGGCAATGAACCCGCCGGCAAAAATCATAAAGAATATCTTACAAAGTTTGTTGAATACTGGAAGCAAAAAGATAACCGTCGTTTATATACAACTGCAGCGGGCTGGCCGGTTGTTGATGAAAGCGATTATAACAGCTCGCCAAATCCACGTATACAAGCCTGGGGCGCTGGTGTAAAAAGTATTATCAACAGTAAAACGCCATCTACGTCGTATGATTGGAATGATATTATTTCGAAGTGGCAACACCCAACTGTAAGTCATGAAATCGGGCAATGGTGCGTGTATCCCGATTTTAAAGAAATAGCAAAATATACAGGCGTTTTAAAAGCAAAGAACTTTGAGATATTCAGAGACTTTTTGAAGGAACATGGCATGCAACATTTGGAAGACAGTTTTTTGCTTGCTTCAGGCAAGTTGCAGGCTTTATGTTATAAAGCAGATATTGAAGCTGCTTTACGCACAAAAGATTTCGGTGGCTTTCAACTATTGGGATTGAATGACTTCCCCGGTCAGGGTACGGCATTGGTTGGCGTAGTAAATGCTATGTGGGGCGATAAAGGCTATATTACACCAAAAGAATACAGCCGCTTTTGCAATAGTGTTGTACCGCTTGTAAGATTTTCAAAACTTATTTACACTAACGATGAAACGTTATCTGCAACGGTTGAAGTTGCAAACTATGGGCCGCATGAAATAAAAAATGGCACCGCAGGCTGGCAAATAAAAAACAGTGCAGGCAAAGTTGTATTTAAAGGTAAATTGGATGCTGCTGATATTTCTTTTGGTAATAACATACATATTGGCAACATACAAACATCGTTTTCATCAATAACAAATCCTGAGAAATTATTGGTTGAAGTAACTGTTGATGGTTATAAAAACAGTTGGGACATCTGGGTGTATCCGCATCTATTACCCGAAGTAAAAAATATCTACACCACACAAGTATTAGATGAAAAAGCATTACAGGTTTTAAATAATGGCGGCAATGTTTTACTGAATTTAAAAAAAGGAACACTTGCAAAAGATAAAGGCGGTGATATTGCTATTGGCTTCTCCAGTATCTTTTGGAACACAGCATGGACACATGGGCAAGCACCTTCAACACTGGGTATTTTGTGCAACCCAACACATGAGGCATTAAAATATTTCCCCACTGAATATTACTCCAATTACGAATGGTGGGATGCGATGACGCATTCTAATGCTATCATATTAGACAGTGTTGCCGCAAACCTTCAACCAATTGTGCGTGTAATTGATGACTGGTTTACGGCAAGGCCTTTAGGCTTGTTGTTTGAATGTAAAACAGGCAAAGGAAAATTACTTGTATCAGGCATTGATCTTACAACAGATATTGATAAAAGACCGGAAGCAAAACAATTATTATACAGCCTTGAAAAATATATGGCTTCAACAAATTTTAATCCTTCACAAACAGTCAGCATCGAAAAAATTCAATCTTTAAACAAATGACAAATTATAACAGTGCTTACATAATTGGTATTTCGTTCATATCTGCATTGGGTGGCTATTTGTTTGGGTTTGATTTCGCTGTTATTTCAGGCGCGTTGCCATTTCTTCAACAACAGTTTGGCCTGGATGCTTACTGGGAAGGTTTTGCCACAGGAAGCCTTGCGTTAGGTGCTATTGTAGGTTGTTTAATTGCAGGAAACATTGCAGATAAATCAGGAAGGAAAAAAGGCTTGTTATATTCAGCCGCCATATTTTTTATTTCATCGTTATGTATGGCTATATCGCCAAATAAAGGAATATTTATATCATCAAGATTTATTGCCGGTATTGGTGTTGGCATGGCTTCAATGCTTTCGCCTATGTACATCGCAGAAATTGCACCGGCTGCTTTGCGCGGCAGAATGGTTGCCATTAACCAGCTTACAATTGTTATTGGTATTTTAATTACCAACATTGTAAATTATAGTTTAAGAAACGTAGGTGATGATGCATGGCGGTGGATGTTTGCTTTAGGCATTATTCCATCAGGGCTGTTTTTTGTTGGTGCTTTAAGCTTACCGGAAAGCCCAAGATGGTTAGTAACTGTTGCAAGAAAAGATGAGGCATTAAAAATTTTACGCAAAATTGGCAACGATATTTTTGCTGAAACAACGTTTGCCTCTATTCAATCCACATCATCAGAAACTAATACAAAACAAGGTTATAGCGCAGCATTTAAAAAGAGTGTTTTGCCTGCTGTTCTAATTGGTATTGGGCTTGCTGTTTTTCAACAATTCTGTGGTATCAACGTAGTATTTAATTACACGCCGCGCATCTTTGAAAGCATTGGTGTTTCACAGGATGATCAATTATTGCAGACTGTTTTTATTGGCGTTGTTAATTTGGTTTTTACATTATTGGCAATGATGCTGGTTGATAAACTTGGTCGCAAACCATTAATGCTTATCGGCTCTGCAGGATTATGTATATTATATATTGTTGTTGTACAAATGTTAGCTGCAGGTTCAACCACGGTATCATGGTTTTTACTATCATCCATTGGTGTATATGCGGTATCATTAGCACCGGTAACGTGGGTGCTTATCTCAGAAATATTTCCAAATAAAGTAAGAGGCATTGCAACATCCATTGCTGTACTAAGCTTATGGGCTGCTTACTTTATCCTTGTATTTACTTTCCCAATTTTATTTGATAAACTTGGTGATAAAACTTTTTACATCTATTCGGCAATATGTTTATTCGGCTTTGTGTTTGTTTACTTCAAGGTGAAAGAAACAAAAGGCAAAACTTTAGAAGAGCTAGAAATGGTATTTCATTAATGTCAATCTTTGAACTGATTAAGGAATCAAAACAAATTACGAACACAGTATTCTTTTAATATTTGATTGGCGTTATGCGGTTGTTGAAATGAATATTATTGAATCAACTGAATTAAAATTTTTTCTTCAGCCTGTGTCAATCATTATTAAAACAATTAGAAAGAAGTTCGCTTTTTTCCATTTGACATTGATCTTATGTAATTTGATTTCTTCAAAGTTTTAATTGTTAATGATTCATGTTTTCAAAGGTTATCCGGAATTTGAATAGTTGATTTTACCAGTTTTATGCTTACTTAGATTTGATATGTGATTTTTAATTGGAACAAGAAAAAATGAAGGTCGGACGAATGAGTTGCAATAGCTTTAAAGAAACATGCTAAGAATACAAGGCCAAAAATGTTTTTATTTCTTAAAATTTATATCTTAATCTGATAAATATTTAATTAATATAAAAAGTTCAAATGACTCCTCCAACACAATATGGGTGCGATGAATCCGAAGTAAAACATTATACCTGCAATAAAATTAATAATGCCCTTACTATAAACGGAGATCTAAACAAACCGGAGTGGGTAAATGCAGTTAAATCGCCCAGGTTTGTAGATATGACCGATGGTGGACCCGCGTTTTATGATACTCGATCTTCTGCACTATGGAACGACGAATACCTGTACATTGCTTTTTGGGCAGAAGAGCCTTATGTAACCGCCGCTATAACTAAACGAGACGATCTTATATTCCGGGAAAACGATCTTGAGGTATTTATTGACGGCGGCGATTGTTATTATGAGTTGGAAATAAATGCACTGAATACGGTGTACGAAGTGTTTTTTATATGGAAGGATGCGTACAAAAAAGGTGGGAAATTTGATGTACCCGGTTTTGATGTACATAAAGAAAAGGCTTATACCTTTGGCGGAAATGATGACCGCAAAGAAGACTCTTTCTGGGCGGGCCGCCATCCCCGTGGCATTAAATGGGCTTTTTTGGATTATGATATGGAAGGCCTGCAAACGGCCGTGCAAATTGATGGTAAATTAAACGATCCCACCCACGTGGATAAGGGCTGGACACTTGAAATAGCAATACCATGGAAAAGCATGCACTGGCTTGCCAACGGCAGGCCGTTACCACCTGAAGAAGGGGATACATGGCGCATTTTTTTTGGCCGCTTTCAAAAACTGATATCGGCCGGGCGGGAGATGCAACCTCACCCAGCGTGGGCATATAATAAACATGGCGTTAACGATACCCACGTACCAGAATGTTTTACTTTCGTTCATTTTACCGCCAAAAACTAACTGTAAAGCATGAAGATGATAATTTATGAACGATATACTTTCTTATATGCTTATCAGTTGATAAAACAAATGATTAATTTGACTTCAGCAATTGTTTAGTTATTACTTGTATTTTCTGTAGCCGCATTTTAGCAGAAAAACAAAAATAATTTAAGTGAATACTCGATTGGGTATTATATTTTGACAATTATGTTACGTCTTTTAGCAATCGAGGGAGGGATTCGAACTGCCTCTCTATATCTTTAAAAACCAATTAATTAAAATTCTGTTTACGCATTAGGTACACGATTCGCTCATCTAAATATTTATGTAATACAAAGAACTTTAAAGTTGAGTAAAGATAAGAATAATGAAATTCTTGTATGAAAGTCTTATATCGCGATTTGTTAACCTGTTGGTGCCAAGAGCGAAATAAAAGCACTTGCAATGTATGAAGTTTAAGTGTTCAAGAATTTATAACCTTGACATAGCAGGAAAACCTAATATAAAAATGAGTAAATTGGATATGACCAAAGGCGCTTATCACGGCAACACGTGAATGTTATAGTTCTTTTAAACATGTCAACTGAATTTAAACAGATCAGTACCTGAAAAATAATTCAAGTAAACGTTTGTTAATAAAAAAAATAAATTATTAATATCGTTGCGGGATTTATTGACTGCCATGAAGCCCTGAATTGCTGATAGCTCCCATTACTCGAAAAATTCTTCCTTTGTAAAAACTACTGTTTTCATTTAAATTTTTTTGTGTATTTGACGATGGGGAAAATATCTAAGTAATTTTCCCTTCAAATTAAAAATATAATTCTTCTATCTGTTTCACTTGTTGTTGTTTTAAAATATTTATTATGAAAAAAAAATTTACAAACTCACTTTCATTCTTTCAAACATTCTTTGTGTATTAATGGGTAAAGAAAGTTTTTCTCAACCCAATTTAGAATCTAACGCCGTCAGAGAAATAATCATAAAGTACGATAACAAAGAAGAAAGCTATACTTTATTGCAAGATGCTGTTAATAAATCTCAGTGGTATTATATTCCAAAAGAACCTCGATTAAATGAAATCTTGATTGACGGAAAACCTAATCCCGAATTTACTCTTCTTCGTTATCAATTTGTAGATCCACAAAGTACTTCTCATAGCTTCGATGGTGGTATCATGCAGTTTTCAATCGTGTTAAGTCCAGAGCCGAAAGCTCTAAAATCATTAGATAGCACTGCAAAGATGGAAATTGGTAATCCTAATTTATCATTAGCAGCTTTACCCTTAAAATCTGCTCAAGCATCTATTTACACTTTAGGTGGAGATGACTCATCACGGTTAGTTTCTAAATCATTCGGCACTGGCTTATTTCCAACATTTGCATCTCAAAAAGCGCCATTTGCACTTTATTTAACTCGATGGGGAGCTGATATAAATGACGCACTTATAGGTAACAGCGTAGTTAGTAATACTGGAATTCCAATAGCAATAACTTTTACTTATCAAGGTCTAACGCCGCCGGCATCTCTTAAAATAATGGCTAATTATCATAAAATATTTCAACTGAGCTAAAATATCTTTGTTATTCGGCTCATTTTTTGATTAATTTTGAGCCGATTAATTTTTATAATCGGCTCATGCAATACAATTGGCAACAACCAGATTGGTTGGATTTTAAGTATAACATTTCAAGTGTATTGGATCTACTTGTTTTATTTGCAGAAGACACAGGTCATATAACTGGTATCTTAAAGACGCTTCCGGAAAATACACAACTGGAAACTGCCGTTGATATTATGATTGCTGAAGCCATGAAAACTTCTGAAATTGAAGGCGAGTATTTAAGCCGCAAAGATGTTGCTTCTTCTATTCGTAATAAGTTAGGATTAAATAAAAAACCGGATACAGTAAAAGATAAAATGGCGAAAGGCGCAGGAGAATTAATAGTTGATGTACGAGAAACTTTTACTGAACAACTAACCAAAGAAAAATTATTTGCCTGGCACAGCATGTTGTTTGGTAATAACAAAACAATAAATACCGGCACATGGAGAAAACATAAACAACCTATGCAAGTGGTGTCTGGCGCTATCGGAAAAGAAAAAATTCATTTTGAAGCACCACCTTCATCTCAGATATCAAAAGAAATGAAACAGTTTATCATATGGTTTAATGCAACTTCACCGAAAGGTGCGCAGCCCATTAAGAATGCACCTGTAAGAGCCGCCATTGCTCATTTATATTTTGAATCGATTCACCCTTTTGAGGATGGTAATGGCAGAATAGGACGCGCCATCGCAGAAAAAGTTTTATCGCAAACCGTTGGCAGACCTTTATTGCTTAGTTTATCGAGAACAATTGAAATAAAGAAAAATTTTTACTATAAAGCACTTGAATCAGCACAGAAAAGCAACGAGATTACAAAATGGATACAATATTTTGTACAGCTATGTTTAGATGCACAAAAACAAACTTATCAATGGATAGATTTTGTTTTAAACAAAACTCAATTTTTGGATCGTTATAAAAGCGTGATGAACGATCGTCATTTGAAAGTGATTAATAAAATGTTGGATGCGGGACCGGAAGGTTTTGAAGGCGGAATGAACGCAAAAAAGTATACTTCTATTACAAAGACTTCTAAAGCCACTGCAACGAGGGACCTGCAATATCTTTCCGAACATAATATTTTAATCACTAAAGGTGGCGGAAGAAGCACGCATTATGTATTGAATATATAAACTCTGCTTCTCTAACTGTATAACATTATTTTTAGAAGACCGTGGACCATGGGGTGCATTGTACCGTGTGTGGGGTGTTAAGTTAATTTATAGTGGAGTAACTGAAAAAGAAAAAGGTAGTTAATCAAGATTAATTTTCAAATATTTTAGTTGTGTTTGTTAGTGCTTAAGAGTATAAATGTTTACTTAGGTATAAGCAAATAGTATTGAGAAGTAACAAGCGTGTATTCGCTGCCAAGCAAGCATTTGCGGTGGTGTTGTCGGGTACATGCTGTTGAAACCTTTCAATTCATCTTCAACCTTTGAATTTATATCGGGCAGCTATCTGCAATCTTATATAACCTTGATGTTCTTAGAATACGCGTATTTTCAAGATCAATAACATTTGTATTGATATCACCTCTATTACTATCAGGCATTATTTCAATAGCCAAAATACTTAACGGTGAATTGATGTCCATTCCTTTAGTATTAAGTTTCGTTCTCACATCTTTTATTAACCAACTGGTTAGCCCTACAGGTTTGTCAACATTTGTATTCCTGGAAATTTTGCCCAATAATACCTGGTCTATCAGAACATTCCGGTATTGTTTTCCATCTGCCTGCAATACCTGTGCATATAATAAGGCATAAATACTTGTTCTTGGAAAAAGCGGTGTGCAGTTACTACCCTTAAAAAATGATTCTGCATACACGGCACTCACTTCAATTTTATCAGGATGTCTGAGTGTGCTTAGGCGTAACCTCGGCGCGGGGTGCTGTATGCCTGTTATCGGTAATTTACGCCCGTAACGGGCTTGAGCTGTTGACCATTTTTTATCCGTATGACCCACCGCGAATTCATAGGTAAAGAACCCAAAAAGTTCTGGAGAGTCGACGTTCAATCCGTCCGGTAATTGCAATAAAAAATGACGGACACCTTTACCTTCCGGATCTACATCAGCGGTAGCACCGGCCAAAGCCGGCATAGCATCTATACCTGAATTGTCAATTACCTGTTTTGGTCGAATAATCCGTATAATTTCGGGCTCAATATTAAGGGCGGGCTCATCCAGCTCTTTTTGTACATTGTCATCATGCTCGCTGAGTACTGGGTCAGGCGCATAGGCCAGCAGCCTTGCACAATAGGCATCATCCGGATTTTCTACCGGCTCTGCAAATTCTATCCAGAGATATTTTATTTGTTCTGAAGTTTCAGCATATTGATTATTAAAAAGCTGCTCATCGTTATCAGGAGCAGACAAGGCCAATCCTACAGAGACTATCTCGGGCACCTGTGATGGAGGATCAGTGATTGGTAATGTATTCTCCAGGTCATAAGGTTGTGTTGCATAATCAAATGAAGCAGTATCAAAATTTATTGCTTCGTTAAAGCGTGGCGATACACGATAGCGAACGTCAATAGGTTCTGGAAATTTTGAAGGTTGCTGCTGTGCACCTTTAGGTATGGCGCCGGGTTTTGGAACCAACGCATCTATAAAAACCAATCGTGTTTTTAAACGATCAGGTTCGGGCATGTTTCGCCAGTTTAATCCTTTGGTTAATCCAATAACACCAATCTTCTCTTCATTACCATCTTCAAAATTTATCCCATCTTCTCTTTTATATTTCCATTGACGGAACACTTCAAAGCTATCGGGCTTCAGCATGTCCCAGCACCAATCCCTGTTAAGGTCAAGCTGGATGACCGAAATCCATTTGCGTGATAAATCGTCCATAGTAGCAAATGTGAGCGAAGAATGATCAGGAGATAAAGTATGCCCTATAAGATTGGAGCAACCAAATTGTACCCGTTCATTTTCTTTCCCCATTATTGAGAGCCCGTTTTTATTAAAACTGCAAACAGATGCGAGACGTTCAATAATGTTAACATCTGCCTGGTTTTGTTCACCCATTGCAGCAGCAGCACGCCTTTCTTCAGGTGTTTTTGATGCTTCCGGACGAAAGAAAATACTTATTAAAGAATCTGTTGATGTCAGAGGACCAGTTGGTGCATTCAACAATGGAGCTGCCTCAAGACTTTTTATAGTTTGCATAACATCACGTTTTACGGGCGTGCTGAAACGGAAATCTTCATCGCCAAAATAATCTGCCTGGTCTTTGCTGCAAAATGATCTTATAGTTATGCGTAATTTTCTTGCCGTTGGCAAAATGAGCGGGCCGCTTTGTTTGTTTACATCTTTCCCTAATCCAAGTTCATCCAGGTGTCGTCCTTCATTAAAAAAAATAACCGGCACATCTCTGAATTCGAATTTTAAATCAATTGTGTGGTGAGAATCATGCAGTGATAAAGAATACTTATCAAAACTGCGGAAGGTTTCATACAGGAGTAAATAAGGCTCCTTAGGTGTCACCTTTTGTAAAGCGTTGTAGGAACCCTCTCTGTCCATATCAAGGGTTAATACTTCTACAACGATGTGTACTTTATCTACGTCAGGATCGGCTATGGAAACTTCTCTTGATGCTTTTTTAAACAAATCAAATGTAGCAGCATCACCTGTGTTCTGTACTTCGTATTTACCGGTTACGGGATCAACAGTGGCAAGATTTTTCGAATGTTTATCTAATGCTATCCGGTCTTCTTTTAGCAGTCGTATTGCTTTTGCGGTATCATTTGCCGCAAATAAAATAGCAGGATAACCTAAGCGCGGACGGATAA
>JBDUBY010000221.1:0-10592 GCA_040003735.1 Parafilimonas sp. | reverse complement strand
TATCGTTTTTTACGATTGATAATACAGGAGCATGCACCTAAAATTGTTAAATACAATAAAGAGATTGATGCTGACGCAAGCTTCATCAAAAAAAATTATAAAAATCTTTCGCCCGATATTCAAAAAATTTTGATTGATTACAGCCAAAATTCTAAAGCGCTTAAACAGCAGGATTTTCAACCATAAACTTTAGAATGAATAAAAAAGTACTGGCTGTTTATTATTCGCAATCAGGTCAATTAAAAGAAATCATAGATAATTTCTGTGCGCCATTAATTGAAGCCGGTGCTGATGTTGAAAAAGTTCAAATAACATTAAAAAATGATTTCGCTTTTCCATGGACAACAAAAACATTTTTCAGCGTAATGCCGGATTGTGTTTTAGGTAATGTGCATGAAATAAAATCATTTCAATTACAACAAACTTCTTACGATTTAATTGTTCTTGGTTACCAGCCATGGTTCTTATCGCCAAGTATTCCGTTCAATTCTTTAATGCATAATACAACATTTAAAAGTGTTTTGAAAAATACGCCGGTTGTTACAATTACTGGTGTAAGAAATATGTGGGTGAATGCTTTTGAAAAAATTAAATTAATGTTGAAAAATGCGCAGGCAAATCATGTTGGTACAATTGCTTTGTATGATCGGCATTTAAACCTCGTTAGCATTTTTACCATTTTTCACTGGATGCTTACCGGGAAAAAAAATAAATATCTTGGCTTTTTTCCATTGCCCGGAGTTTCGAATAAAGATATTTCCAACACAAAAAATTTTGGGCAATTAACGCTGCCTTATCTCGAAAAAAATAATTGGAATGGTTTGCAAAACGAGTTAATAAAAGTTAAAGCCGTTGATCCCAAATTTCATTTAATGTTTATTGAAGGCAAGGCAGGTATTATGTTTAAACTCTGGGCAAAATTTATCAGCAAAAAACAAAATAAAAATTTCTGGCTTGCTGCATTCAAATATTATCTTTTAATTGCGCTGTTTATTGCGGCGCCAATTGTTTACATTATTAATATGCTCATCTTTAAACCATTTATGGGCAAGCATATTCGCTCAAAAAAAAAATCCCTTTTAAACTTGAATTAAACAGTTATGCATTTGAACGAAGTTTATATCACAAACACTTCTTTATTTGTCCCAAATAATCCTGTTGGTAACGATGAGATGGAGGAATATCTTGGATACATAAATGGAAAACCATCAAAATCAAAAAAAATTGTTTTAAGAAATAACGGGATTAAAACAAGATATTATGCATTGGAAAAAGGTGGCAAAACAACGCACACCAATGCACAGATAACTGCGAATGCAGTTCGTAATTTATTTGATGATGCGCAGCAATTAAAAAAAATTGATCTACTTAGTTGCGGCACTTCTTCACCAGATCAAATGATGCCTTCGCATGGTGTAATGGTGCATGGCGAATTGCCAGAAACAAATGCGATTGAAGTCGTTTCTCCATCAGGTGTTTGTTGCGCAGGTATGCATGCGTTTAAATATGCGTACATGGCAGTAAAAACAGGTGACAAAAAAAATGCTGTTGCAACAGGTTCTGAAAGATTTTCCGCATCACTTGTTGCAAATAATTTTGAAGAAGAATCGCATAAGCTGGAAGAGTTGCACAAGAACCCTTTCATCAGTTTTGATAAAGAATTTTTACGCTGGATGTTAAGCGATGGTGCGGCTGCATTTTTAATGACAAACAATCCAAATGAAGAAGGTTTGAGTTTGCGCGTGGAATGGATTGAAGGTGTTTCTTATGCCAATGAAATGAAAACCTGCATGTACATGGCAAGTGAAAAACAAGCGGATGGTTCATTAAAAAGTTATCTTGAATTTACGCCTGAAGAATTGCTTGATAAATCCATTCTCAGCATTAAGCAGGATATAAGTTTATTAAGCGACAATATTGTTCCGCTTGGTGGACGAAAAATAAAAGAAATTTTTGACCGTGAAGGCTTAACAGTGGATGATGTGGATTATTTTTTACCACATATGTCAAGTGAATTTTTCAAATCAAAAATATTTGAAGTTATGGCTGTGCTGGGTGATACTGTGCCATACGAAAGATGGTTTGTAAACTTAACCAGCTTGGGCAATGTTGGTGCTGCCTCTGTTTATTTTATGGTGCACGAATTATTTAAAAGCGGCAAATTAAAAAAAGGCGAAAAGTTATTATTGCTCGTTCCTGAAAGTGCACGTTTTTCATATATGTATGCTTACCTAACTGTGGTTTAATATCAATTTTTCAGTTATGAAAAAAGAAGAAGTGCCGCAGGATTTAAGTTCGCTTGGAAAAATAACAAAAGAAGTTTGCTATGCCACCGATGCATCAGGAAAATATACAACTGAATTAAGTAATGGCTGGGATGTTAAAACAAATGCGCTTGATGTAACATGGGATGATATCGAACAAAAAATTAAAGCAGCAAAAGAAAAAGTATTACGCAACGAAGCAAGCCCGGTCTTATTTTTTATGGAGAAGAATGTAATGAATATTGGCATTCTATCAAGCTATACAGGCTTTTTTAAATGGCAGATAAAACGGCATTTAAAACCGAACATCTTCAAAAAATTATCTTCAAATAAACTTACCAAATACGCCGAAGTTTTTAATGTAACAATTGATGAATTAAAAACGATAGAAGTGCATGATAAGTAATTTTAAACATGAACAGTCGGCACATTGTGAAAGTGGTGTAACAAGAAATCTGCTTAAAAATATTGGTATTGAAAAAATCACAGAGCCTTTGGCTTTTGGTATGGGTGCCGGCTTATTTTTCGCTTATGTTCCACTGATAAAAATCAACAACGGACCTGCCATTGCATTTCGTTCTTTGCCCGGAATTATCTTCAAAAGAACGTGTCATTCATTAGGTATAAAAGTTACAAGAAAAAAATTTTCATCAAGGAAGGAAGCAAAAGAAATGCTCGATAAAAAACTGGCCGAAGGTTATGCTGTTGGTTGCCAGGTTGGAGTTTATTATTTGCCTTATTTCCCAAAAGAATACCGGTTTCATTTTAATGCACATAATTTAATTGTGTTTGGAAAAGAAGACGGAAAATATTTGATCAGCGACCCAATTATGGAACATGCAACAACGATGACAGATTATGAATTAGAGCGTGTCCGTTTTGCAAAGGGCGCTCTTGCACCAAAAGGCCAACTATATTTTGCGGAAAATAATGGCGATATAACTGATGAGCAAATAAAAAACGCGATCATTAAAGGAATTAAAAGAAATGTGTTTGATATGTTGCGCATTCCAGGACCAATTGCAGGCGTGAAAGGCATTGCTTTTCTTGGAAAGAAAATAAAAAACTGGCGCGATAAATTTGGCTTGCACAAAGCAGGTTTATACCTCGCACAACTGGTGCGTATGCAGGAAGAAATTGGTACAGGCGGCGGCGGTTTTCGTTACATCTATGCAGCATTTTTGCAGGAAGCTTATGATTATTTCGTTATTGATGAGTTACTGCAATTATCAAATGAATTCACAAGGTCTGGCGATTTGTGGAGAACTGCTGCAGTGCAGGCTGCAGGTATTTATAAGGGCCGAATTAGTTCGCAACAAGATTTTAATTTGATGGGTGATTATTTATTTGAAATTGCTGAAATAGAAAAGAATGCATTTAAAGATTTATCCAAAATCAAATGGCAGTCATGAGTAAAGCTGCTATAAAAATTGATCATCTTGATTTTCATTATGCAGACCAATCAAAGTTATTTTCTGATCTGAATTTAATTGTTGAAGATGGCGAACGCTTTGGATTATTTGGTCCGAATGGTGCAGGCAAAACAACGTTAATGAATTTAATGACTGGCTTGCTTCCTTGTAGTAAAGGCAATATTGAATTATTTGAAAATTCCATCAAAACAAAAGATAAAAAAATAAATAAACTGTTTGGTTTTATACCGCAGGATTTTTCTTTTTATGAAGAATTAACGCCAACAGAAAATCTTGAATTTTTTGGCGCGTGGTGTGATTTATCCAAAAAAGAAATTCAAGAAAGATCATCTGAACTATTTGACATATTGAATCTTACCAATGTAAAAAACAAACAAATAAAAAAATTTTCCGGTGGCATGAAGCGCAAAGTAAATCTTGCGATTGGCGTTATTCATCAACCAAAATTATTATTCCTGGATGAACCAACTGTTGGCGTTGATGTGCAAACCCGGCATGAAATCATCAATTATTTAAAACAATTAAATGCAAACGGAACAACGCTTGTTTACACCTCGCATCAATTAAATGAAGCAGAAGAATTATGTAATAAAATTGCTTTAATTGATGATGGAAAAATAATTGCAATGGATACACTTGATAATTTATTGAAGCAACATCATCAAAATAATTTGGAAGAATTATTTATTCATTTAACCGGAAAACTTTTTAAAAATTTATGAAGCTTTTTGCCACCATACAAAAAGACGTTCGCATTTTGCTTCGCGACAAAACGGGTTTGCTGCTGATGTTTGCGATGCCGGTTTTATTGGTGATTGTTGTTACAAGTATTCAAAACAACACGTTTGATGTGTTGAATAAAAATCAAATTGCTTTGCTCATTTCCAATAAAGATTCAGGTAAGCTTAGTAAAGATTTTATACAAGCGCTTGATACTTCAGGCATGTTTAATATTTCAATCACCAGCAACTTAAACCAAACACAATTTGCAAATGAAATGCAAACAAAAAATATTGTGCTTGGCGTTGTAATTGATTCTGCATTTTCAAAACAACTGGAAACAAAAGCTAAGAACACATCAGGTAAAGCATTAAACTCTTTTGGTTTAGAAGGCGATACGTCTGCCATCAATTCAATCAACCAAAAATATCTTAGCTTATATTATAATCCCGTTATTCAACCTTCATTAAAAATTTCTATACAAAGTGCATTGAATGCGGCTCTTCAAACTATAGAAAGCAAAGAAGTATTACGCGATTTATATCTCTCTATCAACGAAAAACAATTGCCTGATTCTTTAGAAAATCAAATGCTTAATAATGATCTCAGCATTGAAGAAATTCCTTTAACAGCAAATCATGAACAAGCTGTTTTAAATGCATCTCAACACAACGTTCCTGCGTGGACAATCTTCGCAATGTTCTTTGTTGTAATGTCTCTTGGCAGCAGCATTGTGCGTGAAAAATTAAGCGGCAGTTTTATCCGTTTAAGAACGTTGCCAACCAATTATTTTATCGCGTTGTTATCAAAACAAATTACCTATTTAGCAGTAACTTTTTTACAGGCAGTTTTAATATTTACGATCGGAATATTTTTATTTCCATCAATTGGTTTGCCTGCGTTGCATTTGCCGCCTGATATTTTTGGGTTGCTTATAGTTACATTAACCTGTGGTTTGTGTGCAGTTAGTTATGCAATGTGTGTTGGCGTTTTTGCACAAACACAAGAGCAGGCAAATGCTTTTGGCGCAGTTTCAATTGTAATACTTTCCATCATCGGCGGTTTAATGGTTCCTGATTTTATTATGCCGCAATCGTTCAAAATATTAATGTCAATATCGCCATTACACTGGTGTTTGCAAGCTTATTACGGGTTGTTTTTACAAGGCCACAAACTAATAGATGTTGCACCAAATATTTTATCTTTAATTATAATAACTATCATTTTACAATTGGTTGCATTATTGCAGTTAAAAAGAAAAAGACTCATTTAAATGGAAACAGCAGAATTAAAAGCACAGTTAAAAAAACAGATCATAGAACATCTCAATCTTACTGATCTTGCGCCTGCAGATTTAAAAGATGATGAAGAATTATTTGGTGGTGGAATGGGCTTGGATTCTATTGATTCGCTTGAATTAATCGTATTACTTAACCGCGAATATGGCATCACTATAAAAGATCCGAAAGAAGGAAGAAAAGTGTTGATTGATATTAATACAATGGTTGATTACATTGAAAAAAATCGGATAAAATAATTTCTATTTGATTTGAAAAGAAGCTTTCATTTTACAACAAACAGCTTCGTCTTTCATAATTTTTGCATTAATATTTATTGTTGATTCAGTTATAAAATTATACTGAATTAAAAATTGCAACAACTCAGTTTTATCAGGTATAATTAGTAGTAGAAATTTTATTTCACTTGCTTTTATAAGGTGTATTTTTTTGTTGAGTGATGTTGCTGTAATTTCTTTTATCATCTGCAACATACAGGCACCGGGTAAAACAGGTTGAGTTGGAAAATGACCTTTAAAAATTTCATGTTCGTCATTCAATTCAACACTTGCTTCAACAATATTATTTTCTGTAGTAATGTTTTTAATGATATATAAATTGTCTTTCAACATCAGTTCAATTATTACAGGAAGACAGCAATATAAGCGAGTGATATTTGCCCTGGTAACTGTTATAAATCAAAATTGTTTTGATTTTTTTTGCGTCGATATTTTCATCTCTAAAACATTCCGGCAAAATTTTCCTTTTTAAAATGTTTGCAGCAAGCCACAAAGCAAAAGAAGATGAAGTTGGATATTCACCGCATAAATGTTTATAATTTATTGATGGAATATTTTTAAAAATATTTGTTTTTAAATCATCATACACACAATCATTTTTTGCATCACCATTTTTACCGGTAATTATCAAATCAATATTATCAGAAGTAATTTTTTGTACTAATAAGAATTGATCAATTTTATTTCGAACAGCAACTTCATCAGCAAGATTATAAAAAGTTTCTACTGCATTGATTATTGCATAATCATTTTTAGATGATTGATCCGATAATAAAAAAAATGCAGCACCTTGTCCGGCAATGCTTCCCTTTGTATTGGCTGTAAATAAATTAAAGTTTGAAACAGGCGATTGTTTATATAAGCCTAAACGTTTTAATACTGAAAAAGTAAGATCAGTTATTTCATCAGCACTGCCCGCAAGTACTTGCTGGTGCTGATTTTCATTCAACAAAAATAAAGCATCCAGTAAAGCATGTTCAAAAGAAAAACCACGATGCACAAATGTGTTATTGTATTCATGACATTTCAACATCAACGCAATCTGCGCACCAACCGTGTTGTGTGTAGATTGAATAAAAGATGTTGGTGAAAGCGCTTCTTCATCCTGCTCAACAATTGATCTTAAAAACTTTTCGGAATCTTCCATACAACCATAAGCCGTTCCGGTAATGATTGCATCAACATTTTTTTCGTTTGCCTCATTTAAACAAGCAAGAGCTGTTGCCGATCCTATTCTTATAATTTTACTCATACGACGCAACAACTTTGCATCAATAATATCTTTATAAGCAGGTTCAACCACATCTAAAATATTACATGAATATTCTTTAGGTTGAGAAAAAAATAATTCATGATTAAATGTTTGTTGCGGAGAAATACAAGAAGCAGCGCGAATAAATATCTTCATTTTATGCTTTTGAAAAAATTAATGAAGAACAATTTCCGCCGAAACCAAATGAGTTGGAAAGAACATTATTTACCTGCTGATTTTTTAATAATTTTTTTTCTGCAGCAAAAGGGAATTCTTTTATAGGTGTTTCCAAATGAAGATTTGGATAAATAATTTTATGCCTGATTGCAAGCGCAGAAAACACGGCTTCAATACCACCGCTTGCACCTAAAGTATGACCTGTGAAAGATTTTGTTGAACTCATTTTTGGGTAATGCGGATTAAACAATCTTTCAATCGCAGTGCCTTCAGCAAGATCATTATTATGTGTACCGGTGCCATGTAAATTAATGTAATCAATATCCTCCTTTTTCAGCTGCGAAGCATTCAATGCCTTTTGCATCGCCAAATAAGATCCTTTGCCATCGGGCGATGAAGCCGTTTGATGATATGCATCGTTTGCATTGGCATATCCTTTCAATTCACAATACATTTCTTTGTTTAATGTTGCAGCAACCTTTTCTGAAACAAGAACAACGTAACCCGCACCCTCGCCAAGATTCAATCCATTCCTGTTTTCATCAAATGGTTTACAGTAGTCTTTATCCAAAATCATCAGCGTATTAAAACCATTCAAAGTAAATTTTGTAAGCGCATCAACGCCGCCCGCAATGGCAACATCAAGCATATTATTCTTTATCAATCTTGCAGCAAGCATAATTGAATTTGCTGATGAAGAACAAGCCGTACTTATAGTTGTTGTGTATGAATTTATATTTAATTTATCAGCAACAAGCTCAGTAATTCTACCACATTCATGATTGATAATGTCATGTAAATCGCCAGGCATTTTATCTTTAAAATATACTTCAAAAAAATTCTCCGTTTTATCAATTCCGCCAACTGTATTTGCAGAAATAAAACCTGTGCGTAAGGAATTTATATCAATTGTTGAATCTTTAACTGCTTCGCTGGCCGCCATCATACTTAAGAATGCAGTGCGGCTTACTTTATCGGCAAAGCCTGTTTTCAAGGCAAGTTCTTCATTGCTTAATTTTACTTCTGCAACCGGAATTTCAGTTGCATGAATTGTTTTAAGATAAGTAACATTGTTCATGCCATCCGTTTCGCTTTGCAATGCCGCAAAACATTCTGCAACATTGTTACCAATGGCAGAAATAATTCCCAACCCTGCTACATAAACTTTCGAACTCATTTTCTTTCGCCGCTTTTAAATATTGTGTCCATGTTTCCCTTCGAGAATAACAAAGCTTTGCTGTGTTTGTTTTCGCTTATTAAAAATAAAGTTGCTTTATACTCTTCGTCCAGCACATCAACCCAACCGCAAATGCAAATCTTTACAACATTCTGTTTAAATAAATCAGTTACGTATTGTTCAAGAAATGCTGCGTTAAATTCTTCAGAAATAAAAAATGAATTTTCACCTTTAAAATTATTGCGGATGCAAATTTCTCCGGTAACAATATTTGGCAACGTGTACACAAACAATGCTGGACTGGCAAAATCTTTTAATGACTCAAAATATTTTATATCTGCATCAAGACTTGCGTTTGCATTAGTAAGTACGATTCCAACATTAGCAGGTTCAAATTCATTTAAGTTTTCATCTTTCAATAATATTTCTGATGCAAGAAAACCAAGCTTGCTAAGGTTATCCATCTTATAAAATTTTGGATAATCAATTTTTAGAAAATGATAAACGGCTAAAAAAAATTCCTGGATTTTATCGGCTTTTACAGAAAAAATTTCCTGGTCATTTTTTAAAATAACATTGCTACTTATAGTACAACTTGATATAATATATTTTTCCTGGTACAATTTTAATAAATCTATTGTTTACTAAAAATAACCGCTGCGTTGCATCCACCAAAACCAGATGCTGTTTTAAGACAATTATTCAATTGAACCTGGATAAGCTTATCACAAATATTTATGTTTTTTGAGACACCAATTTCTTCAAATCCTTTTGTTGGTATAACAATATTTTGTTTTAAAGATTGAATAGAAATGACAGATTCTATCAATCCGGCTGCTCCCAAAGTATGTCCGTAAAATCCTTTCAAACTGTTTACAGGAACGGTTTCCAGCTTCGCTGATGTAATTGCTTTTGCTTCCATTTCATCATTATACATTGTTGCAGTTCCGTGCGCTGAAATAAAATTTATATCACTCGAATTTAATCCCGCATCGTGCATTGCTTTTTTTATAGATTGAAACAACTCATCACCCGTTCTTGATGGACCTGAAATATGATTTGCATCGTTACTTACTGAGCCGCTTACAACTTTTATATCATTACCGCTTTCCTTGTTTGATGAAAGAATAACTGTTGCAGCACCTTCACCCAAATTAATACCATCACGGCTTTTATCAAACGGCTTACAAATAGTTTTACTTAAAGCCTGGAAAGATTGAAAACCCGAAAACACAAACCTGGTTATTACATCAGCACCTGCAACAATAATATTTCCGTATTGATTTGATTGTATCAAACGCATGCCGGTTAAGATTCCTAACAAACCTGAAATACACGCATTGGAAACAATTAACGGCTGATTTGTAAAATGAAAATAATCAGCAACAAGCTTTGCCGAAGTATGCAATGCAATTCTTTTTTTTAAATTATCATTATACCTGTTTGTTTCAAGCAAACTAATATTTCCTTTTGTTGTTGAAATAATCAATAATGTTTTTTTATCTGAAGGATTGATTTGAGTTTGCTTTATTGCATCTTCTATTGATGCGATAAGCAACTGTTCAAATTTTGTATAATGTTGATTTGTTTTAAAAATATTTTCATCAAACAGTGAAGCAAAAAAAAGTTCATCAGTAATTTGTTCATTCATGTGTTGTTCAACAGCAGAAATATTCTGTACCAGTTTGGAAAAATTTTCAGGCGTTGTATTTCCAAGCGGCGAAATAATATTATCAGCAACAATAAATACTTCCTTCATCAAGTGAGAAATTCGCCGCAAGATAAGCTGTGAAATTAATCGTTAGCGTTGGAGAATATTTTCATTTCACATTGTGCAACCAATGAACTGCCCAATAAGATTTTGCCGGCTATGTTCGTAATATTAAATATTTTACCTGTAACAGCAATTTGAGTTATGAGCACATCATTTATTCCAGGCAAAAAGAAAACTTCAAAATTTTTAACGGCTGCAATATATCCGCCGGCTATAGGT
>JBDUBY010000344.1:0-3146 GCA_040003735.1 Parafilimonas sp. | reverse complement strand
TATGGCACTTTTTCAGTCGAGTAACCCGACTTTATCTCAAAAAATTTTCAGTCGTTCTATTACACAGGATGAAGCTGGAACAATGACGGTTCGCGGCACTATGGCAAAATTTGGATTCCTGTTGTTTATGGTACTTGCCGGCGCCGCTTATACATGGTATTTATATTATAATAACCAACCGCAAACCATGATGACATTAATGTGGGTTGGTTTGATTGGCGGTTTAATTTCAGTTCTTGCAATTAGTTTTAAGCCAACATTAGCACCTTACCTTTCTCCGGCTTATGGCATTCTTGAGGGCTTTGCACTTGGTGCTTTTTCTGCAATTTTAAATGATGCCTTCAAAGAAAAATATCCCGGTCTTGTAATACAAGCTGTTGGTTTAACATTCGGTGTTGCAATTGCAATGTTTTTGTTATATAATTTTCGTGTGATAAAAGCAACGCAGAGATTTAAATCAATAATTTTTTCAGCAACAGCAGGCATTGCCATCTTTTATGTGCTTACACTTGTATTAGGAATGTTTCATGTAAATATTCCTTTTATGTATGATAGTTCAGCTTTAGGCATTGGTCTTTCTCTTTTTATTGTGGCTATTGCTGCATTAAATCTTATTATAGATTTTGATATGATAGAAAAAGGTGCAGATATGGGTGCTCCAAAATTTATGGAATGGTATGGCGCATTTGGTTTGCTGGTAACGATGGTTTGGTTGTACGTTGAAATACTAAGATTATTAAGCCGTTTCGGCGGCAAAAAATAATTTCTTTTTAATCTTTAATGATTGAACCGCTTCAAAATTTGAAGCGGTTTTTTTATTTCAAAAAGATATACCGGAAATTCTATAAGTGGTTGCACTTTTATTTTAGTATGAATTACTTTCACCGCTTTAAATTTTTTTGCATGAGATCAATCAATAAAATTCTTTCCCTTATTCTTTGTTCATTACTCATTACTCAGTTAAATGCGCAACCACCACATGGCATTCATTGGTCTGTTGATGGCAATAGTTATTACGAAAATTCAGGCGGCGTAATAAATAAGGTAGAGATGCCATCATTCAATAAAACAGTTATTGCCACCGCCCAACAATTAACACCAAAAGATTCTTCGCACGCTTTAAAAGTGCGCAACTTTTTTTTCAGTGATGATGGAAAAAAAATTCTTATTTACACCAATAGCAAAAAGGTTTGGCGTTATGATACACGTGGCGATTACTGGGTGTTGAATACCGCTGATAATAGTGTAAAACAAATTGGAAAAACATTGCCTGCATCATCTTTAATGTATGCAAAGTTTTCTCCTGATGGAAACAATGTTGCTTATGTAAGCAGCCATAATTTATATGTTGAAGATTTGAACACAAACGCCATCAAACAACTTACAACTGACGGAACCGACCGCATGATTAACGGAACTTTTGACTGGGTGTATGAAGAAGAATTTGATTGTCGCGATGGCTTTCGCTGGAGCCCTGATGGTAAAAGTATTGCGTACTGGAAAATTGATGCAACAAAAATTCCAAACTTCTTAATGATTGATAATACTGATTCAATTTATTCATTTGTAAAGCCGGTTGAATATCCAATCGCAGGTACAGATCCTTCACCTTGTTATGTGTATGTTGTAAATACTGTAACAGGCAACTCTATAAAAATGAATGTACCCGGCGATCCGCAGCAGCATTATATTCCGCGCATGGAATGGGCACCGAATTCTTCGCAATTGATACTGGAACAATTTAACCGCAAACAAAATGAAATAAAAATTATGTATTGCGATGCGGCAACAGGTTCAGCAAACGAAATTTATACAGAAAATGATAAAGCGTGGGTTGATAATAAAAATGCATGGAGCGGAGATCCTTTTGCAACCGGTTGGGAATGGGTAAAAAACGGAAATGACTTTTTATGGGTGAGTGAAAAAGATGGCTGGCGCCATATTTATTTAATAAGCCGCGACGGGAAAAATCAAACATTATTAACCAATGGTAATTATGATATAATTACAGTAAAAGGTTATGATGACAAAAGCAACTATGTATATTTTATGGCTTCACCTGATAATGCAACGCAAAAATATTTATACCGCGTAAAAATGGATGGCAAAAGCAAAGCGGAAAGATTATCGCTGGCAGAAGAAAGCGGCACGCATGATTATGATCTTTCAACAAACGGGTTATATGCTTCGCATGAATTTTCAAACATCAACACACCACCTGCTGAAGATTGGGTAAGCTTGCCAAAACATACTGTAATCAAGCAAAGCGAAAAAGAAAATAACAGTGAATCTACATTGCCTCATGCAGATATGTTTACAGTTACTACCGACGATAATATAACTATGGATGGATGGATTGTTAAGCCAACAAACTTTGATTCAACAAAAAAATATCCTGTTGTATTTTATGTTTATACAGAGCCTGCCGAGCAAACAGTATTAGACGAATACGGATCTGCTTATAATTTTTTATATAACGGTGATTTTGCAGGCGATGGTTACATTTATGTAAGTGTTGATGGCCGCGGAACACCAGCGCCAAAAGGTGCCGCATGGCGCAAAGCAATTTATAGAAATATAGGCCGCATAAATATTCACGACCAGGCACTGGCTGCAAAGAAAATTCTGCAATGGTCTTTTATTGATACAAGCCGCGTTGCGGTTTGGGGATGGAGTGGCGGCGGCTCTGCTACATTGAATTGTATGTTGCAATATCCCGAAATTTATAAAACAGGAATTTCAATTGCTGCGGTTGATAACATTCAAACATATGATGACATTTACCAGGAACGCTACATGGGCTTACCGCAGGAAAATAAAGAAGATTATATTGCCGGTTCAGCTATTACGTATGCAAAAAATCTGCAGGGACATTTATTAATTATTCATGGTACAGGCGATGACAATGTTCATTATGCAAATGCAGAAATGATGATTAATGAACTGATAAAATACAACAAAATATTCCAGTTTATGCCTTATCCAAATCGTACGCATAGTTTATCAGAAGGCTTCGGTACGCGGCAACATCTCAGCCATTTATATACAAGTTTTTTGCAGCAATATTGTCCGCCGGGACCGAGATAAATTTGATTCACATTATTTTTAAAAATCCGCAATGCGGATTTTTTTTATTTGGTTACAGC
>JBDUBY010000251.1:0-10644 GCA_040003735.1 Parafilimonas sp. | reverse complement strand
CAGATATTTATGAAGCCAACAGGCAGGTTTGCAAATATGTTCACTCTACTTCAAAGGGGCACGAAGCAATACAAATCGCAACCGGTATTCAGTTATTGCCTTGCGATTTTGTAAGTCCATATTATCGTGATGAAAGCTTATTGTTGTCTTTAGGTTATACTCCTTATCAATTAATGTTACAGTTACTTGCAAAGGCTGATGATCCTTTCTCCGGTGGCCGTTCTTATTACTCCCATCCGAGCAGTAAAGATGAGGATAAACCGCGTATCATTCATCAAAGCAGCGCTACAGGCATGCAGGCAATTCCAACAACAGGCCTGGCACAAGGCATTCAATATATTGAAAAGCATTTGCCTGATCTTTTACAAAAAGGTAACAGTTATGAGCATCCTGTTGTGGTATGTAGTTTTGGCGATTATAGTATTACAGAAGGCGAAGTAAGTGAAGCATTTCAATTTGCAGTGCAAAAGCAATTACCGATAATTTATTTAGTGCAGGACAATGAATGGGGCATAAGCGCCACCGCATCAGAAGCGAGAGCTATGAATGCTTTTGAATTTGCAGAAGGTTTTAAAGGATTGCATCGTGTAAAAGTTGATGGAAGCATTTTTGAAAACGCTTACGGCGTTATGAATTATGCCATCAATTATGTACGCAGGGAAAGAAAACCAGTATTGGTGCATGCAACTGTTCCTTTATTAAATCATCATACAAGCGGAGTTAGAAAAGAATTTTATCGCACGGCGGAAGAAATTGAAAGCAGTGCATTACGCGATCCGTTTATTAAATTAAGACAATTTCTTGGGCAGAGCGGAATAACAGAAACTGAAATTCAAAATATAGAAAAGTCTGTTCATGATGATGTTGAAGACGCTTTTAATAAGGCAAAAAATGCTGCAGATCCTTCACCAAAATCTGTATCGGAACATGTATTTTCTGAAACTTCAATTAAGCTTGAAGCAGGCACACGTGTACCTGAAAAAGGAGAAAAAATTTTAATGGTTGATGCTGCACTTCATGCTATTGAGGAATTAATGCTTGAGCATAAAGAATGTATTTTATACGGGCAGGATGTAGGTAAAAGGCTTGGCGGTGTATTTCGGGAAACGGCAACGCTTGCTGAAAAATTTGGAGATCATCGTGTTTTTAATACAGCCATCCAGGAGGCTTATATTATAGGTTCAACAGCAGGTTTAAGTGCGCTTGGCTTAAAACCTATTGTTGAAGTGCAATTTGGAGATTACATCTATCCCGGGTTAAACCAATTAGCAACTGAAATTGCAAAATCTAATTACCTCACCGATGGAAAATTTCCTGTAAGTATGATTTTGCGTGTGCCTGTTGGCGCTTATGGAGGAGGCGGCCCATATCATAGTGGTTGCGTTGAATCAACATTACTTTCTATAAAAGGAATTAAAATTTGCTATCCTTCAAATGCGGCAGATATTAAAGGGCTGATGAAGGCAGCTTATTATGATCCAAACCCGGTAATTATGCTTGAACATAAAGGTTTGTATTGGAGTAAAGTTCCGGGAACAGATGATGCAAAAACAATAGAACCGGGTAAAGATTATATTCTTCCTTTAGGCAAAGCAAATATTGTTTTAAAAGCAGATCATGAAAAAGTGAGCGACGGAGAATCTGTTTGTGTGGTCACTTATGGAATGGGTGTTTATTGGGCAAAAACAGCGGCAAAGGAATTTGAATCCCAGGTTGAAATAATTGATTTACGAACACTATATCCTTTGGATGAAGAACTCGTTTTTGCAACTGTAAAGAAACATGGGAAATGCCTTGTACTTACAGAAGAGCAACAAACCAATTCATTTGCAGAAGCACTGGCACACCGCATAAGTTATAATTGTTTCCGGTTTCTTGATGCACCGGTGCAAGTGCTTGGCGCTTTGGATTTGCCTGCAGTTCCAATTAATATAATTCTTGAACAAGCAATGCTACCGACTGCAGAAAAAACAATTGAGAAATTACGCGGATTATTAAATAACTAATGTGGCAACATTCTTGGAGCATAAATAAAAAAGCGCCATGAAGAATATTTTTTTTATTTTTTTGACATTGATTTTTGTAAGTTGCTCATCAAATACCAATAAACAAACTACTGGAGATTCTGTAAATGCGATTGAGCAACATCCTTTGCAGGATACAACTGTTTCGCCAAATCCGGATGGTTATGCACCACCCAATACAACAGTTGATACAAGCCAGCGTGTAAAGGATTCCATTAACCGAGCAGCTCATTAATACCAATCTTTTATGTTGCTAAAAATGAATCTAGAAAACAAAAAAAGCACATTAAAGTGCTTTGTAGCTGTATTGGGAATTGAACGCAAGACCTATTAAAAGAATAGCTTTCTACTAACCACTTTTTTGCTCCAATTGCACAATGTTCTTTATAACAGTCATAAAGAAAATAATTTATTGTCAATATATATTTTGCATCAGTTGTGATGTATGCAATTGCGATCAATTTTTCTTTGCTGGTTTGTAAGCGCGCCTGAAAATGGATGATTAGAATGTGGAGAAATAGGAGGCGGAGTAGTTCTACATGTGTTGGGCATTCTGTGAACGGAGATGTTGAACTGGAAATTGAAACAAGCTAAAATTTATATCGATTGAATTATCTGTATTGCTTCTCCGGTGAGCGTACTTAATTTTTCATAATCATTATTTTCTATAATTGATTTGCTTATTAATTTACTGCCCATGCCAACAGCGCAAACACCAGCGTTGAACCATTCGCTTAAATTTTCTTTATTTACTTCCACGCCGCCGGTTGGCATAAATAAAAGATTCGGAAATATTTCTTTAATAGCTTTTATATAATCCGGTCCTAAAATATTTCCGGGAAAAATTTTTACAATGTTTGCCCCATTTGCTTCTGCAGTAAAAATTTCTGTTGCTGTCATACAACCTGGAATCCATAACAGGCCAGCCTTTTCCACAATTTTTGCGACGTCAATATTTATTATCGGGCAAACAATAAAATCTGCGCCTGCAGTTATAAAAAGTTGCGCATCAACTGTTGATTTTATAGTACCTGCACCTAATTGCAGGTCATGCATTTCATCATTTACAATTTTTCTTAACTCTATAAAATTATTCAATGCATTTGCACCACGGTTTGTGTATTCAATTAATCTTATCCCTGCATTATATAAAGTTTTTAAAACAGCAACGCTTGTTTCTATACTATCATTATAAAATAACGGTAAGATTTTTTCTTTGCAAAGAAGTTCTTTTATAAATTGTTTTTTATGCATGATGTTGTATGAATGATTTTATTTCGTCAACAGTTTTATCTGTAAAATCTCCTTTAATAAATAATTTTTTAAAGGCGGCTGCAGTTGCAAAATTTACTACCTGTTGAAAAGGTAAATGATTATATATACCATAAATTAAACCTGCCATAAAACAATCTCCACTGCCAACTCTATCAATTATTTCACCGGTTTTATAACTGGCAGAAACATACAAATTATTGTTGCTGAAAACAGTTCCAAAATATTCAATATTTTTTTTATCGAACCTGAAAGTATTAGCAACTATTTTACATTTTGGAAATTGTTCTATAATTTTTTCTGATGTTTTCCTGGCTTGCTGAACATAATTTTCTTTAGTATTATTCTCATGAATACTTTCAGGCACTTTAATGTTCAACATAGTTTCTGCGGACCAGATATTTCCCATAACAACATCGCAATATTGTAAAAGCTCCGGCATTATTTCATTAGCTTCTTTACCATATTTCCAAAGTTTTGAACGATAATTTAAATCAACAGATACAGTTATACTTTTTTTAGCGCAAGCTGCTAAAGCCTCTTTGCAAACCGCCGCAATATTTTCATTTAAAGATGGCGCAATAGCACTAAAATGAAACCATCGGATTCCTGTTAAAACTTCATCCCAATTTATCATTCCTGGTTTCAACTCTGCAAACGCAGAATTAAGCCTGTCGTAAATTAATTCTGCGTGCTGAATATCTTTTCCCTGCAACAAATAATATGTGCCAATCTTATTGCCGGTATAAACAATGGTTGATGTATAAATGTTTTGCGTTTCAATTTTTTTTATAAGCTGTGCTGATAAAAAATTTTGCGGCGCAGCTGTGCAATAGCTTACCGGCACACGCCATTTTGCTAATGCGGAAGCCACATTTAATTCTGAGCCTCCGGGATAAACGTCTAACGCATTTTTGTTTAGCCATTCTCCATTTGCATCTGGTGCAAACCTTAACAATATTTCTCCAAAAGATAAAACCATTGTAACTTTTACAATTTTAATTTTCAGCAAATATTAAACAGAAACTATGCAACAACTTTTCAGTCTTGCAAATAAAGTGATAATTATAACAGGTGCAACAGGCGTTTTGGGCGAAGCTTTTGTAAATGCAGTTGCAGATATGGACGCTAAAGTAGTACTGATTGGAAGAAATGAAGATGTTGGAAATACACGCGCTAATCATTTAAAAGAAAAAAATAAGCAAGCAATTTTTATTAAAGCTGATGTTTTAAATAAAGAGGATTTAATAAACGCTAAAAAAATAATTTTAAAAAAATTTAATGGCATTGATGGCCTTGTAAATGCTGCTGGTGGAAATGTTCCTGAAGCTGTAATAAAACAAGGCGATGATATTTTCGATATTGATATGGCGGCAATGCATAAAGCTTTTGAATTGAATTTATTTGGAACCATGTTGCCTGTATCTGTATTTGGTAAAGCACTGCAGGCTTCGGGAAATGCAAGTATTGTAAATATTTCTTCAATGGCGGCGCAAACAACACTTACAAGAATTTTAGGTTACTCAATGGCAAAAGCTGCAATTGACAATTATACAAGATGGATGAGTGTAGAAACAGCAAACAGGTTTGGTGGAACTATTAGGGTAAATGCCATTGCGCCTGGTTTTTTTATCACACATCAAAACAAAAAATTGCTTACTAATGATGACGGAAGTTATACTGAAAGAGGAGCAGCAGTTATTAGAAATACTCCTTTTAAAAGATTTGGAAACCCGCAGGAATTATGCGGTGGATTAATATGGTTACTTAGCGATGCATCAAAATTTGTAACCGGCGAAGTTATTTGTATAGATGGAGGCTTTAATATTAATTCTGGTGTGTAAATTTTAATAAATCGGGCTCGGCTAAAACATAAAAAAGCCTGTACATTTTGTACAGGCTTTTTATACTATTTAGATTGTTTAATTAGGTTTCGTTGAATATATGATGCCGTTTTGTACAGCAACCTTAGCATTACCTTGATTATTATTATAAATAAGGTTGTTTGTAGTGCTAAATCCACTTATAGATTTTCCGCTAACGTTCTGCATAGTATTATAGATATATATGTCTACAACATCTGTATGTTTTCCTATTGTATTATTTTTTATACGGAAAGTAGATAACACAAAAGGATAAGAACTACGTGTATCAAAAGCTATCCCGTGCATATAACCTGCAAAAACACCATTTAACCAACCGCTGCTGTCAATTGTGTTACCACGAACACGTGTTGTATGATCACCTAAGATCCAGATACCATCACATAATGTATTCTTAATAGTATTATTATCAATATCAGCATAAGCATTTCCGCCTATTACTATACCATTTCCCTGGTAGCTGTTAAATTCATAACCACATCTTGTAATTGTATTTTTCGAAATATCATTTTTACCTTTATCTGCACCTGAAAGCATAATACCGCCACGGCCTGTTGAATCAACAATGTTATCATGAACAGATACATTTGATAAACGCATCGGGTAAGGATATTTTCCACAACCATTTGGCCTGTCAGCATTTTCGCCAGTACTGCCAATATACATGCCTTCCTGGTTCATACGTTTGATCATGCAATTATTAATAGTAACGCTGTCCATATACCAGTTAGGATAGTAAATGCTTTCATCACAAGTTGCTTCAACTTCTTGCTTCACCCAAAAACCATATGTTTTATCATGGATATAGATATTATTAAAGCGAACACGTGAAGATTTTCCGTTTACATCAACACCAACGTCACCGCTGGTGTGACCACTTATTTCAAAACCATAGAAATCTTTTGTGCCCGTTCCGGATACATGGATATTGCTGCAACCATTGAAGTTGAAACCATTTTGCATGCGAACAACACCACCTTCGTTAATAAAAGTTACATCGTGCACGCCTGCCATACTAAAATAAGTATAATTGATTCCGGCTTTCAAAACAAAAGTATCGCCAGGCGTATAGGCGAAGTTTTGATCAACCCAGTTACCTGGGTTTGTGAAATAAATACGTTTGTTTGTTGAAGAAGCTAAAGATACATCGGAAGTGTTTGTCTGCTGGTATTCCACATCTTTTTTGCAAGAAAAAAGCAGTACAAGCAGTGCAGATGCTAAGATAAGGTTTTTCATTTTTTGGATATTTTTTTAGTTTTTAAAAAACTATCGGATTTGTTTTTCCCGAACCCGATAGTTTGCTTTTTGGAATATTGGATGTAATAATGTGTGATTTATTATTACGATGTAAAAATAGTCCGCCGATCCTATTCAAAACTTTTTTTCATGGCAAACGAATAACCGTAAAAGACATTTTAATTAAAATAATAATCATTTATTACTTTTTGATTGCTTGGAATCTCAAAGTTTTTTACTGATGTGAAATTGTAAATAATTAAAAATCAATCCATTTATTTTGCATTATGAATAAATCATATCCTTATCAGTCGCTATATACTTTTACAAAAAAGGTTTTTAAGCATATTGGCTGTACAGATATTGATGCAGATTTAGCAACCAAAGTATTGCTGACGGCGGATATTCGCGGAATAGACAGTCATGGCGTTGCGCGGCTTTCAGGTTATGTACGTTTATGGGAAACGGGCAGAATAAACAGTACACCTAATATTATCATAACACATGAAACACCGTCCACTGCTGTTGTTGATGGCGATGCAGGGCTCGGTTTGGTTGTAGCACCCTTTGCAATGCAGGTTGCTATTAATAAAGCAGAAAATGTCGGAACGGGTTGGGTGAGTGTTTCTAATAGCAATCACTTTGGC
Organism: Parafilimonas sp.; assembly: GCA_040003735.1. Taxonomy (GTDB): domain Bacteria; phylum Bacteroidota; class Bacteroidia; order Chitinophagales; family Chitinophagaceae; genus Parafilimonas. Next base: position 3,582 of record JBDUBY010000251.1, on the reverse strand, counting down.
ATTGCCGGTTATCATGCTGTGATGGCTTTGGAAAAAGATATGATTGGTATTGCTATGACGAATGCCAGCGCTTTGGTTGCGCCAACTTTTAGTATTGAAAGAATGCTGGGAACCAATCCGATTGCGGTTGCAATTCCTGCAGGAAACCAACCACCTTTTGTAGCCGATTTCGCTACAACCACTGCAGCAAATGGTAAGCTTGAAATTTTGCAAAGAAAAAATGAAGATGCACCAATTGGCTGGGTTCAGGATAAAGACGGAGTGGAAACTACCAATGCGAATGCTTTAAAAGTTGGCGGTGCTTTATTACCACTTGGAAGCGATAAAGAACATGGTTCGCACAAAGGATATGCGTTAGGAAGTATTGTGGATATTTTTTCTGCGATACTTAGTGGTGCAAGCTATGGTCCATGGGTACCACCATTTCCGGCGTATGTTCCAATGCCGGAAAATATGCCGGGTAAAGGCCTTGGTCATTTTTTTGGTGCAATGCGTATTGATGCATTTCGAAAAGCCGATGAATTTAAACAACATATGGATAACTGGATTGAAAGATTCAGAAGAGCAAAGCCAGCAGATGGTTATGACAAAGTTTTAATTCCCGGCGATCCTGAAAGAGAAATGGAAACATTAAGAATGCAGGAAGGAATACCTGTTGTTGAAAGTGTAGTAGATGAGTTAAATATATTAGCAGATAAATTTAATATTGAACTTGTTTAACACATAATAAAAGTTATTTTTAAAAAATTAAATTTCTGATATGGATACCATTTCTAACGTTGCCTCAAATCAAACAATTATTAAAGACAATACTGCAAATCCAGCGCCGCTTGGTTTATTAGGTTTTGGCATGACAACCATATTATTGAACCTGCACAACGCGGGCATTATTGAACTTGATTCAATGATTATGGGCATGGGAATTTTTATGGGCGGCATTGCCCAAATATTTGCCGGCTTACAGGAATGGAAAAAGAATAACACATTTGGCGCAACTGCATTTGTTGCGTATGGTTCATTCTGGTTATCGCTCGTTGCAATTTGGTTGATACCATCAACTTCATTTGGCGCTTCATTTAAATCAAGCGAAACCGCAATCGCCTGGTATTTATTGTTGTGGGGAATATTTACGTTCTTCATGTTTATCGGCACTTTGAAATTAAACAGGATGCTGCAAGTGGTGTTTTCTACATTAACACTGTTATTTATATTATTAGCCGTGAGCATTTTTACAGATAATAAATTGCTGCACACAATTGCCGGTTATGAAGGAATTATTTGCGGTGCTTCTGCATTTTATGGATGTGTTGCGATTATTATAAATGAGGTATATGGCCGAAAAGTTTTTCCGCTATAAATTATGAAATCTAAGTTGCTATAATATATACAGTACAAGTGGTGCGACGCAACCGTGATGCCATACTTGCCAAAGCTGGAACACAAAAAAAATCTTACGTAACATTGCAGCATGCTTCAAAAAACATACAGTATTTATTCTGATGATTTAAATGATGTGCAATTATTTATTGAGGCAGGAAAAAATCATATTGCTTGTTGGTGCAAAAAAACAGGCGAAGCTATGTTGCGGGCATTTGAATTTTTTCAATGCGATGATTATAGTGCAGAAAATTTTGAATCGTTGATTGACGGTACAAGATTGTATTCGCGGCTGCTTACAATGCCGGTTGAACACACACATTTTTTTTGGAATACAACCGATGTGCTTTGTGTGCCTGAAGAAAAAAATGATCCCGCTTTTCTTAAAGCAAATTTTGATTTGATGCTTGGAAATTCAACTGAAACAAAAATATTTTCTTCAACAACCGAAGATTGTTTGGTTGCATGGAGAATTGCTGATCAGCAACAATATTTTGCGCAGCAAAGCTTCCGTGGCGCTTCTTTTAATAATCATTATGTGCCGTTATTAGCATCATTAAAAGCATTTAATACGAATGCTGTTTATTTATATTTTTATCCGCATTTTTATACGCTGGTTCTATTTAAACAAGGCAAACTTCAGTTTATACAAACAATAAAATATGCAGTGCCTGATGATGTTTTATATTTTGTTTTGAATGTTTGCAAACAATATTCTGTTGAAAGCGATACACCCATTTTTTATGGAGGATTTGTAGCAGATAAATCTAAGTTGCAGGATACTTTATATCAATATTTAAATGAGTTGCAATTGATGGAAGTTGATGAAAGTCTTTTTGCTTCAGAAGGATTTAAAGCTTATCCATTGCATTATTTTTTGCCTTATATAAATTACGTGGCATGAGGATTATCTCTGGTTCTCTAGGCGGGAGAAGAATTCATCCTCCGGCAAAAATGCCTTACACACGCCCAACAACAGACTTAGCTAAAGAAGGTTTATTCAATATACTTCAAACAAGAATAGATTTTGAAGACGCAAAAACATTAGATCTTTTTGGTGGCACAGGAAGCATTAGTTATGAACTTGCATCAAGAGGCGCGGCAGATTTAACTATTGTTGAAAAAGATGTAGACATGCATGCATTTATTAAAAAAAATATTACTGATCTCAAAATTGAAAATGTAAAACTTATAAAGTCAGATGTTTTTGCATTTCTTTCTTCGTGTACAGAAAAATATGATTTCATTTTCGCAGGTCCGCCATATGCGCTAAATACAATTGATGATTTACCAAGAATTATTGTTGAAAAAAACCTAATTGCGCAAGATGGTTATTTTGTTTTGGAACATACGCCGCGAAATGATTATGAAAAATATCAAGGTTTCAGCTTCAAAAGAAATTACGGAACAACTGTATTTTCTTTTTTTATAAATATAGATAATCATACAATTTAATTACAATGAATATAATTTTTGTTACAGGTATTGGAACAGATGTTGGCAAAACCGTTGCATCAGCAATATTATGTGAAGCGCTTGAAGCTGATTATTGGAAACCTGTTCAATCTGGTTTTGATAACGGAACAGATGCACAATTTTTGCAATCACTTATCTTAAACAAAAAAACAATTATTCATCCTGAAACATATAAATTAAAGCTTGCTTCTTCGCCTCACATTGCTGCAAGAAAAGAAGAAATAAAAATCAGCCTTGATAAAATTTATGAAGATTATAAAAAGATAGAATCGTCAATTGTCAATCGTCAATCGTCAATTATTATAGAAGGTGCCGGCGGTTTAATGGTTCCTCTAAGTGAAAGCGAGTTTATTTTGGATCTTATTAAAAAGCTAAATGCAAAAGTTGTTTTGGTAAGTAAGAATTATTTAGGCAGCATTAATCATTCTATGTTGACGGCAGCGGTTTGCAAACAAAATGATCTTGATGTGTTGGGATGGATGTTTAATGAAGATTACATGAATTATGAAATGGAAATTGAGCAATGGAGCGGTTATACAAAAATTGCAACCGTACCAACATGTGAAGATATAAACCCTGTTTTTGTGCAAGAACAAGCTTTATTAATTAAACATTCATTGGCGTCTTTTTTAAAATAATTCATTATAAGTTCGTGTTATGTTTAGCGTATTTTTGATTGACAGCATTTTTATCGATAATGAATTTTAATTCTTTTTTTCTTCGCTCGTT
>JBDUBY010000030.1:0-10646 GCA_040003735.1 Parafilimonas sp. | reverse complement strand
ATACCATATTCTACTGCCTCTTTGGCATCCATCCAGTAATCACGATCAAAATCTTTTAATATTCTTTCTAATGATTTACCAGTGTTGTTTGAAAGAATTTGTGCGCTTATTTCTTTTGTACGTTGCATTTGTTTTGCATGAATTTCAATGTCGGCACTTGTAGCCTGGAAATAACCGCCAATGCTTGGCTGATGAATCATTACTTCGCCATGCGGATAAATAACACGCTTGCCTTTAACACCTCCGCTTAATAAAATAGAACCCATGCTTGCAGCAAGGCCCATACAAATTGTTGTTACCGGTGATTGTATCATTTGCATTGTGTCGTAAATAACCATACCACTGGTAACTACGCCACCAGGGCTATTTATATAAAATTTAATTTCTTTACCGGGTTTATCTGCATCAAGTAATAACAATTTACTTACTATATCACGGGCAGATTTATCTTCCACCGGGCCCCACAAATAAACAGACCTGTTCTTTAAGAAAAGCTGTTCCATCTTTTTCATCAAGTATGGCGATTGATCTGGCTTTTCTTCTTTTTGAGCGTCTTCGTCATCATCATTTAATCTGAGTGGTTCAACTAAATATTTAAAATCAATCATATTATAAGTTTATTAATCTAAAAGTTCAATTAAATTATTAGTCCTTTTTTTCTTTTCTTGGATTAGTGACCAAAACTTCATCAACAACACCATACGCTTTACTTTCATCAGCATTCATCCAAAAATCGCGGTCACAATCTGCTTCTACTCTTGCTAAATCTTTTTCTGTATGATGCGCAATAATTGCATACAGCTCGTGTTTTATTTTACGTATTTCTTTTGCTGTAATTTCAATATCTGTTGCCTGTCCGCCAATTGATCCAAAAGGCTGATGCAACATAATGCGGCTATGTTTTAAAGCGCTGCGTTTTCCTTTTACACCGGCGCACATTAAAATAGCACCCATACTAGCAGCCATACCTGTACATATTGTAGATATATCAGGACTTACAAACTGCATCGTATCATAAATTCCCAAGCCGGCATATACACTACCACCGGGGCTGTTTATATACATTTGTATATCCCGGGTTCTGTCTGTACTATCAAGAAATAAAAGTTGTGCAGTTACAATATTGGCAACATAGTCATCAATTGGTTCACCTAAAAAAATAATCCTGTCCATCATAAGCCGGCTGAAAACATCCATGCTTGCAACGTTTAATGGCCGTTCTTCAATAATATAAGGTGTAAGGTTTGTTATACTATGCTGTTTAAAGCCATGAATAGTGTTTGAACTTATTCCTCTATGTTTCACTGCGTATTTTTCAAATTCCTTTCCAAAATCCATAATTAATTTATTTAAGCGTTGAAGATAATCAGAATCGATATTTAACCAAATTGTGTGCAAAATAAAATTTGAGACAAAAGGGCAGCTTAAATGATACAAGTCAATATCAATAAAGATAATCTCTGTTACTTCTTTATTATTTAATGAAATTTGCGCTTTAAAGCGTTTACATGAAACAACATTCTTTTAATAAATTTATAAATACCGAAAAAAATTCAAAGAAGAAAGAAGCAATAAGACAGGAAAAAAGAAAATGGAAAGAAGAAAAAAATAAAACATTTGAAGAGAAGAGTGTAAAGCACGATGCTACAAATTTTAAATCTGAAACGCGAAACCCAAAATTCAAAACCTTTGATAAAGCTCAAAGCTTAAAGCCCAAACCTCAAAGCAACTTTAAATCCAGGAATGAAAATTCGGAGTCAACAACCGAAATGCCATTAAATAAATTTATTGCGTATGCTGGTATTTGTGGCAGAAGAGAAGCCGCAATATTAGTAAAAGAAGGCAGGATAAAAGTAAATGATGATGTGGTTTATGAGCCGGGTTTTAAAGTAAGTCCGAATGATAAAATTATTTTTAATAATAAGCAATTGCATGCTCAAAAAAACCTTGTTTATATTTTATTGAATAAGCCAAAAGATTATATAACTACTGCAAAAGATACGCATGGCCGTAAAACAGTTCTTGAATTGATTTCACAAGCAACAAATGAAAGAGTTTTTTCAGTAGGAAGATTAGACCGGAATACAACTGGTGTTTTGTTACTAACAAATGATGGTGAGCTAACACAAAAATTAACGCATCCTTCTTTTGAAGTAAAAAAGATTTACGAGGTAAAACTTGATAAGCCAGTGCAGAAAAAAGATATGGAAGCTATTCTTAACGGCATTGAATTGGAAGATGGTTTTATTGCTGCAGATAGTATTGGTTATTCCGACAAAAAGGATCCTTCATCGGTTGGAATTGAAATTCATAGTGGCAAAAACAGAATTGTTCGCCGCATATTTGAACATCTTGGTTATGATGTAAAAAATTTAGATCGTGTGTTGTTCGCGAATCTTACTAAAAAAAATGTGGATCGTGGTAAGTGGCGTTTTTTAAATGAAAAAGAAATTCGTTTGTTAAAATACATGAACCAAAGTTTTGTAAAGAAGTCTGAAGCAAGATCAGAGAAGATAAATAATTAATAGCATCGTAAATGAAGTTTGATATAATTTTTGAAAACGATTTTTTAGTTGCTGTTAATAAACCTTCTGGTTTGTTAAGTATCCCTGATAGGGAAGGCAAAGAAGTTTCGCTGAAGCAATTGTTGCAGGATAAGTATGAAGAAATATATACAGTGCATCGTTTAGATAAAGCAACAAGCGGCGTAATTGTTTTTGCAAAAAATGAAAGCACGCATAAAGAGCTATCGCAACTTTTTGAAAGCAGGAATACAGAAAAAATTTATTATGGATTGGTGCATGGAAGCGTTTCGCCTGCAAAAGGAAAAATTGAAGAACCGATTATGCAGCATCCATCAGGAAATGGAAAAATGGTGTTGAACATAAAAGGAAAACCCTCAATTACTGAATACGAGGTATTTGAAGATTTTAAGCGTTTTAGCTGGATGAAATTTAAAATTCTTACTGGAAGAACACACCAAATTCGCGTGCATGCACAGTTCATTGGTCATAGTATTGTTTGTGATGAATTGTATGGAGATGGTGAACCGGTTTTACTTTCGTCTTTAAAAAAGAAATATAATTTAAGTAAAAATGAACTTGAAGAAAAACCAATTTTATCAAGGCTTGCTTTACATAGCGGTTCCCTGAAATTTATTTTGAATGATGATGAATATTTTTTTGAGGCACCGTTGCCAAAAGATTTAAAAGCTTTATTACAACAATTAAGAAAGCTGTTTTGATTTGTTCAGCCATATTCTTAAGCAGAAGGGAGTGACACAACCGTGATGCCATTAATACTGAAGCTCACTAAAAAAATATTTGAAAAGTCTTAATTCATTTTCTTTTTAAGACTGCTCACCTGTTCCTGCAAATTATTTACAAGACCTGCAAGCTGGTTTATATTCCAACGTTGTTGTGTATTTGCTTTTGTAATAACCATTTGCGCTTTCCAAACTTCAAGAATATCATCTGGATTTACATGGTAAGGTTCATATTGAGGATTATCACTTATTAGCGTAAGCTTATTTTTATAACGGTTGTTTTTCATGATGCGTTTATAAACAATACCCTCGTTTTTTGATATAACAATGTAAGTATTGTTTACCCTTATATCATCCATTGCCGCAACCCTTTCTCCAACAATTACACTGCCGCTGGGCGTTGGCAACATACTGTCTCCTATAATTTCAAAAGCACGGTACTCACCTGGTGCCAGCATAGGCAATGTAAATGTGTTAAGTTCATCTATAAATTCAGGATCAGCATAACCGGCAAGATAACCTGCAGCTGCTTTTATGGGCACGAATTGAATTTCATTGATATCGCCCTGCAGTTTCAATTGACGCCGTTTATCAATATAACTGCCGCCTTTTTTGGCTGCTGAAAGATCTTTCAGCAATAACTCATCAAGGCTTAATTTAAAGATGCTGCATAAATTTTCAAGCACGTCCAATCTTGGCTCTGCACGTTCTTCTTCATATGCGCCAACAAGTGAGCGTTTGATTTTTAATTTATGTGCAAATTCTTCCTGCGTCCAACCACGTAGTTTACGTAAATGTTTGAAATTTTTTCCGGCATAACTCATAGCTAATGCATTTAGCACGCAATTTACTAACTATTTTAGTTAATAACTAAATAAAATTGAAAAGCCACAGCCACAATTGTATTGTAAGCTGTGGCAAGTGAATAAAACACTACGCCTTTGATGGCTTCTTATCACCAAGCATTAAAATTTCATTTACCTGAACTTCTGTAACATAACGTTTATTTCCATCTTTATCAGCATAGTTCCGGTTAATGAGTTTGCCTTCAATAGCAACTTCGCTTCCTTTTGATAAAAACTGCTCTGCTATTTCAGCAACCTTTCCCCATGCAACAAGATTATGCCATTGGGTTTCTGTAACTTTTTCGCCTTTTGCAGAACGATAGATTTCATTAGTAGCTACGCTAAAGCGGGCAATTTTCTTTCCGCCTTCTGTAGTGCGTATTTCAGGATTATTACCAAGATTTCCAATTAACTGAACCTTGTTTTTTAGTGCGTACATAAAATAAATTTTGTAGTTTTTAAATTTGTTATTTCAATCACTGGCGGCGCCTTGCCAATAACAATGCAAAGATGTTATTGTCATAAAACCACAGTCGGTATTTATTCGTTTACTCTCGCATATACACAGATAAAAACGTTTGTAAATGATTATAAATAAAAAATTTATCTTTAAAAAACAAACCACCCTTATGCAATTAGAAACCAAAACCTGTTTGCAATGCGGCAAACCCTTACGCGGTAGATCAGACAAAAAATTCTGCGATGATTACTGCCGCAACAATTACAACAATCAATTAAAAGCACAAGCAAATAATTACGTGCGCAACATTAATAATGCGCTGGCAAAGAACCGGCGTATTTTGGAAGGAATATTACCGCCAGATAAAGATATGATCAATACACAAAAACAAAAATTATTACAACAGGGTTTCTCTTTTAAATATATCACACACACATATACTACTAATAAAGGCACCTATTTTTTTTGTTATGAGTATGGCTATCTCCCGTTTGAAAATGACTGGTATTTAATTGTTCGCAGTAAAGAAAAACAAAGAGAATAAACGCAAGGTTTAAAATTGATTTATCATAAGTTTATACCTTTGCGCACTAGAAATATTGTTATGTGCCGGCGCGCATTTACCTTCTAAAAACTTCTGTTCACCTAAAATTTAAATATAATTTGAAATATAATTTGGTTTATATTATAAACTACTCTACGTTTGTATTGCAATCGAACATTTGTCATGAAAAATTTATTATTAAGCACATTTTTATTATTAAGCCTGCATAGCTTTTCTCAAACTAAAATTACAGGTCACATAAAAGATAACAGGGGAAAACCTATTCCTGGTGTTAGTATAACTTTAAAGGATACTTACGATGGTGCCGTATCAGATTCAGCCGGTAATTTCAGTTTCACTACAACAGAAACAGGAAGCCATGTAATTGAAATTACCAACGTTAATTTTGATGACTATCAAACAACCGTTGAGGTAAGCAATACACCATTAACTGTAAATGCGAGTTTAAAAGAAAAATTTAATGAACTGAAAGCTGTGACTGTAACCGCAGGTTCATTTGAAGCAGGCGATAGCAAACGTGCAGCTACAGTTTTAAATTCTATTGATATTGCAACAACTGCCGGTAGTAACGCCGATATAACTGCTGCTTTAAAAACTTTACCCGGCGCACAACAAATTGGTAATTCTGAAGGTTTGTTTGTACGTGGCGGCACAGGTGAGGAAACAAAACAATTTATTGATGGAACACTTGTAAATAATCCATATTACACCAGCGTTCCTGACATTGCAACACGCGGCCGGTTCTCTCCTTTTCTATTTAAAGGAACTGTTTTTTCAACCGGTGGTTATTCTGCGTTGTATGGCCAGGCTTTATCTTCTGCAGTTATTCTTGAATCCATCGATATGCCTGAAAAGTCTGCTGCAACAGCAAGCATTTCACCCATTATTGTCGGCGGTGGTGTGCAGGAACTTTCAAAAAAGAAAAATTTTTCGTGGGGTATTGATTATGATTATGTAAATCTTATTGCTTATTTCAATATTGTAAAGCAAACGCCGGATTATTTTGATATGCCTGAATTTCATTCAGGCGATGCCAACTTCCGCATAAAAACAAATGGTGGCATTATTAAATATTATACCACTTTTAATTACGATCATCTTGGCTTGCGCAGGCAGGATATTGATAGTTTAATGTATAAAGATGCTTACGGCATTATCAATCACAATTGGTACAACAATCTTAGCTGGCGCCAGAATTTAAACAACGGCTGGAAGATGAACCTGGGCCTGAGTTACAGCACCAACAGGGATGATATTACATCGCAGGTTCAGGATTCATCCAATCAACCAAAAACATTTAATTACCAACCCTGGGTAAGCAAAAATTTTCATTTAAAAAGCAGACAAGATCTTGCACAAATAAAAGAAGTTTTTGAAAAGAAACTTGGCGGCTTAAGTGCCATTCGTTTTGGCGGTGAATATTGGTATGGATACAATCCCAATCATTATATAAATGTTGACAGCAATTTTTTATCAACATTAAAAGATAATTATGCAGCAGCATTCGCAGAAAGCGATATATATGTAACGAATGACCTTGCATTAAAGCTTGGAGCGCGTTATGAATATTCATCAATTATAAAACATGCTGATATTGCGCCACGTGTTTCGCTTGCATACAAAACCGGTGAAGGTGCGCAGGTTTCATTGGCTTACGGAATATTTTATGAAAAGCCGTTAAACACTGAGATTCTTTATAACACATCACTTAATTATACAAAGGCAACGCACTACATAGCAAATTATCAGGTAAACAGAAATAATAGGATTTTTCGCGTAGAAGCATTTTATAAAAAATATGCTGATTTAGTAAAAAGTTATCCTTATTATAATAATGATGGAACGGGTTATGCAAAAGGCATTGAATTCTTTTTACGTGATAAGAAAACCTTAAAAAATCTTGATTACTGGATAAGCTATTCTTATCTCGATACAAAAAGAAATTACTTGAATTATCCAGAAGAACTTGAGCCAAATTTTGCAGCTAAACATACCGCATCAATTGTAATGAAGCGTTTCGTTACAAAATGGAAAGCTGGTTTTAATGCTACGTACACTTTTGCAACCGGCCGGCCTTATTACGATCTTCAATTTGAGAATACTTCAGCAAAATTTGTTATTGCAGATCAGGGCCGTACAAAAAATTATAACAGCATGGGTTTAAGTGCGGAGTACTTACCAAGTCTTGGAAAAAAAGATGCTAAAACATTTATTGTATTGTTTGCCAGCGTTACCAATTTGCTTGGTCAAAACCAGGTGTATGGCTACAGTTATTCTTACAATGGTGTAAACAAAGAACCTATTCTTCCACCTGCAAACCGTTTCTATTTTATTGGTTGTTTTTTAAGCTGGGGAATTGATAGAAGTGAAGATGCTATCAACAATAATCTATAACTGCATAAACGCTTAATATGAACACTGAAAATAATGAAGAAGATTTTTCGCCGCATCAAAGCTTACAGGTGATTGCAGATATGATTGAAAAAGTGCAGAACGATAAAATGCGCAGGCTTGCAAAGAAAAGAGTTGCTTTTAAAAAAGCAGTTGCCATTACTTCATTTTTAAGTATAATGATAACGCTGATATGGTATTTTACAACTGGCCCGCAATCTTATTTCTGGCCAATGTGGCCGATGATTGGTTTCGCATTTTCATTATTAGTTCAATATATAGAAGCATATTCAGGCAATACTTTTTTTTCTGAAGATAAAGAATATAAAAAATTGAAATTGAAACAAAACAAGTAACCTGCTTTCATCATCATAAAAAATCTATATGAACAATTATCAACAACACGAAGATGCGCTGTGGAAAGTGGCTAAAAAAAGAGCTGCTTTTAAATGGAGCTTTTCTGCTTATGTATTTACCATCTTTTCACTGGTTTGCATTTGGTTTTTTTCTACCGGTCCGTTTTCATACTTCTGGCCAATATGGCCAATAATCGGTTGGGGAATTGGTATTCTTCTTCAATACCTCGCTGCTTACCAGGGCAATAATTTATTTACTGCAGAGCAGGAATATCAGCGATTAAAAAATCAACAAAACAATCAACTATAAAATCACAATCATGAAACAATTATTATTAGCAGCAACTATATTTTTCTCGGTTGCTGCACAGGCACAAAGCGATAAGTATGCGGATGCAATGAAACAAGCGCTTTCCAAGTTTGATTCTGCAAAAACATCAACAGATTTTGAAAATATTGTTGCTGCGTTTACACGTATTGGCGACGCTGAAAAAACTCAATGGCTACCATATTATTGGTCTGCATTGGCGTTGGCAACAGAAGGCTGGAAATATTATCCTGACGCCAAAGGTGTTACTGAAATAAAAGTCTCAGATTTATCAGCCACTATTACTGCGTTGGCATCGCGCATTAATGCGTTGCTTGATAAAGCAGATGCAGCAGCAACAGATGACAGCGCAAAATCTGAAATATATACTATTCGCAATATGGTTGCAACACAGCAAATGCTTGTTGATCCGCAAAGTCTTTACATGACTTTTGGCGCTGAAGCAGGACAGGATTTACAAAAAGCAATGACGTTAAACCCAAATAATCCACGTGTATATTATTTACAGGGAATGGGTTTATTTGGTACACCTGAACAATTTGGCGGTGGTAAAGCTGTTGCTAAGCCACTCTTTCAAAAAGCGGTTGATCTTGGCCAGGCAGAACAGGTAAAACCATTATATCCGCATTGGGGATTGGATATGAGCAAAGCAATGTTAGCAGCCTGCCAATAATTATTTCGCACAGGGCTAATAGAGTCAACAGGGATTAATTATTTTCTCTGCAATCTTATTAGCCCTGTGCGAAAATCTTTTTAAAATTTTTAATATGGAAAATTCAGATAATGATTTTTCGCCGCAGCAAAGTTTGCAGCTTATTGAAAGCATGATAAATCGTGCAAAAGATAAATTTGCTGATGATGGCTTAATGTATCTTATTTGGGGCTGGCTCGTTTTTTTATGCAGCCTTTTGCAGTTTGTGTTGATGCATGTGTATCAATATCCATATCATTATATTGTTTGGCTTGCAACTATCCCGGTTTTCATTTTTCAATTTATATATGAAAGTAAAAGACATAAAAAACAAATAGTTTCAACATATACTGATAATATAATTGGTTATGTATGGATCACATTTGCGGTCGTAATTATTTTACTTGGTTTTTTAGTTGGCGCACTTACTACCGGTGAATATTACACGCACATTATTCATATTCTGCTGGCAGTATATGGAATGCCCGTTTTTTTAACAGGCGTAATTGTAAAATTTAAACCATTAATTATTGGTGGTATTGCGTGTTGGATTTTATGCATTGCATCTACTTTCGTTAAAGTATACGATTATCAATTCTTGTTTATACCATTTGCCATGCTTGTTGCGTGGATAATTCCGGGTTATTTATTACGTGCAAAATATAAATTACAAAAATCCTGATCGACAAAAATTGTCAGACTCAATTGTTTTTACAGCAACTACGTGTATGAAAGTAAAGCAGTATAATGTTTAAAGATTTAGACCCAATATTACATTCACAATTAAGGCTCGCCATAATGAGTTTGCTTATTAGTGTTAAGCAGGCTGAGTTTACTTTTATAAAAGAAAAAACAAATTCTACTGCAGGTAATTTAAGCGTACAGGTTCAAAAATTAAAAGAAGCGGGTTATATAGAAGTGAGAAAAGAATTTAAAGATAATTATCCAAATACTACTTGTAAAATAACACAAAAAGGCATTAAGGCTTTTGAAGAATATGTAAAAGCGTTGCAGCAATATTTACAGGTAAAAAAATAATTTTATTAAAAATAAACGCACGCGATTTGAATTATTTTGAACAAAAGAAATCATGACAATCTCAAAAGAAAAATCAGTGAAAATGTGCAGGTAAATTTTAATCACTCAAAAGAAATTGCGTATTGGTCAAAAAAAATTAATATTAGTGCTTTAGCGTTTCAAAAAATATTTGAGCAATCAGGTTATTCAATTCCCAAAACGCTGCAACTTTTACAAACACACCTATAAAATTTATCGTTAAGAATTAAAACATGTTGGTTAAAATAATTAGTTTTATTTTTTATACATTATCTTTGTTCCTCAATGAGTTTAATAGTCTAAGTAATTGAACAAGGTTTTCTGCTACAGATTTTTCTGCTAATGGTTATCAATCTTCTTTACAACGTTATTTTCTCAGAATTTTTAAATCTAAATTATAAGTACAAAATGAACATTTATGTTTCAAATTTAGGCTTCAACGTACAAGATGAAGACCTGAAGGAATACTTTGAGGAGTACGGAGAAGTTACTTCTGCCAAAGTAATTATTGACAAGTTTACTAACCGCAGCCGCGGTTTTGGTTTTGTTGAAATGTCTGATGACAGCGCTGCTGAAAAAGCAATTAAAGAATTAAACGGCGCTACTGTAGAAGGCAGATCAATCAGCGTTACTGTTGCAAGGCCTCGTGAAGAAAGACCAAACAACAATAACAAAAGATCTTTCAGCAA
>JBDUBY010000456.1:0-10707 GCA_040003735.1 Parafilimonas sp. | reverse complement strand
ACTCACTTGTTCTCCATGATAAAGCAAGAATAGTATGTGTAATATTTTTATCTCCTTGCGATACAAAAGGACCTCCATCTACACAAAAAACATTCTTAGCATCATGCGCCTGGCTAAAGGAATTTAATGCGGAAGTTTTAGGATCACTTCCCATTCTCACCGTTCCTGCTTCATGAATAATATTTCCCGGAGCATGTAAGCCATAATCTGATTCAGCACCGTCGTCCCCATAAGTAATAACAGCGCCCATAGTTGTAAGAATTTCTTTAAAAGTTTCTTTCATGTGCTTCGCTTGCTTTATTTCATAATCAGTATATTTTGTATTGAAGCGAAGTACAGGAATTCCATATTTATCAACAGTGGTTGGATCTATTTCGCAAAGATTACTTGCAAGCGCTACTGCTTCTCCGCGACCAGCCATGCCAACGGAAGCACCGTAAAAAAAGCGGTAATCTTCTTTTAAAGATTTGCCATAACCGCCAGCTTCCTTCTTTTTTCTTGTAGTAACAGGTTTGCCATTTATGCTTTGAATATCCCATCCAAAACCATACGCAGGCTGATCCATTCCTCCACCATATTCAATATGATAACCACGCGGAAAGTCAAGTTTTTTATTATCAAGCCACCATGGTGTATATACGTGCATGCCGCCAACACCATCTTCATTATAACGTTTGCGGCCAAACAAATCTGGCAAGTATCCACCCATATCCGCACCTGTAGAATCATGCAGATATTTTCCAACTACATCACTTTCATTTGCTAATCCATTTGGGTGCGCAGATGATTTTGAGTTTAGTAAAAGCCTTGCACTTTCACATGCACTTGCAGCCAGCAAAACCGTTTTTCCTTCAACAATATATTCCTGCATATCTTCCTTGTCAACATAAGAAACACCCGTAGCTAAACCTTCTTTATTTGTTATTACTTCACGCGCCATACAGTTGGTAAGCAAATCAACATTGCCTGTTTTTAAAGCAGGAATAATTAATACTGATGATGAAGAAAAATCAGCATATACCTTGCAACTTCTGCCACATTGCGCGCAATAAAAACATTGTCCGCGTTCATCATTAATTTTTTTAGTGAGAATAGATAAGCGTGAAGGAATAACAGGGATATTTAAACCAGTGCCCGCCTTTTTTATCAGCATTTCATGCAAACGCGGTTTTGGGGGCGGAAGAAAAATTCCATCCGGATCGTTAGGCAAACCTTCATTTGTTCCAAATACACCAATTAAACTTTCTACTTTATCATAATATGGTTTTACATCATCATAACTAATCGGCCAGTTATCACCTAATCCATCAATATCTTTTTTCTTAAAATCTCTTGGGCCAAAACGTAACGTAATTCTCCCCCAGTGATTGGTTCTTCCGCCTAACATTCTTGCACGCCACCATTCCCATTTTGTATCGCCCACATGCGTGTAAGGTTCACCATCAATTTCCCAGCCCCAGTAACATCCGTCAAAATCTCCAAACGGACGAAACTTTGTACTTTTGCCTCTGCGCGGAGAAGCCCATGGTGGTTGCAATTGATTTGAATCCTTTTTAGGATCGTACATCGGTCCTGCCTCAATTAAACAAACTTTTAAGCCTGCTTTTGCAAGCACATAAGTTGCCATGCCGCCACCGGCACCGGAACCAATAATTACAGCATCATATTTCTTCGGATTTTTTTTAATCTGTAACGTTCCCATTCTTAAATTTTGATTTTTTTATTGTTGGAAAAGCTAAAGTAAGTATAAACCATTTTAAACGGAACGCTTTTTTTATTTTCGTTGCACGATGAATATTATAGCCATTGATATTGGTACATCAAATTGCAAAGCTGTTGTAGTAAATTACAAAGCGAAAGTGTTGCAGGCATTTCAATCTTCAACAAAGCCAATAGAACCGAAGCCGGGCTGGAATGAGCAAAATGCTGATGAAATTTTTAACGCGGTTATAAAATTATTACAACAGGCATTGGATTTTTGTGGTGAAGCAAATGTTGCATGTATTGCTTTTAGCGCGGCCATGCATAGTTTTTTGCCTGTTGATAAAAACGGTAAGCCTTTAATGAACATGCTTACCTGGGCAGATTTGCGCAGTGCAAAATATGCGCACGAACTTGAACAAAAACCAATCGCGAAAAAATTATATCAAACAACCGGCGTGCCTGTTCATGCTATGTCGCCTTTATGCAAATTGATTTGGTTAAAGCATGAAGCGAAAACAATTTTTAATAAAGCATATAAATTCATTTCCATAAAAGAATATATTTTTTTGAAGTTGTTTGATAAATATATTGTTGATTATTCTATTGCTGCAGCAACAGGTTTATTTGATGAAAAAAATTTATGCTGGTATAATGAAGCTTTAAAAATTGCAGGTATTAATGATCAACATCTTTCTGAACTATTTCCTGTTGAGCATTTTGAAACTGCATTGCTTCCATCGATAAAAAATAAACTGAAAATTAAAAATGATATTCCTTTTGTTCTCGGCGCAAGCGATGGTGCATTAGCAAATTTAGGCAGCGGAATTATTAACGCAACCAATGCTGCAATAACGGTTGGAACAAGCGGCGCTGTACGCATTACTTCAAACAAATATTTAATTGATAAAAAAGAAAGACTGTTTTGTTATTATATAACTGATGGTACTTACATAACAGGCGGCGCAATTAATAATGGCGGCGTTGCATTGCAATGGCTGATTGAAAAAGTTTTTGAAGAAAATTTCAAAGATGAAAAAATTTTTGAGTCATTATTAAAAGATGCAACTGTAATACAACCCGGTGCAAACGGTTTAATATTTCTGCCTTATATACTTGGTGAGCGATCTCCCGTTTGGGATGAAAATGCAAAAGGCGCATTTATCGGTTTAACATTAGCACATACAAAAGCACATATAACAAAAGCTGTATTAGAAGGTGTTTGTTTTTCTATTGTTGATGTGATGAAAGCTTTGGAAGAAACAAGCGGATCAATTAAGAAAATATATTTAAGTGGTGGCATAATAAAATCTGATGAATGGGTGCAAATACTTACAGATATTTCAGGAAAAGAAATTTTAGTAAATGAATCTGCAGATGCATCTGCATTGGGTGCTGCATTTATCGGCATGAAAGCAATTGGCGAAGTGAAAAATATCAGCGCCGCAAAAATGTTTTTGAAGAATGTAAAAACTTTTAAACCAGATAGCGATAATCATAACATATATAAAAAGTATTTTGAAATTTATAAAGGTTTGTATGCAAAGCTTAAAGATACTTTTAGCGAATTATCATCTGTTAATGTTTAAATCAACTGTTATAAATAATGGATGCTGAATTTTTTAATTTTGACTTTTGATTTTTTACGTAACACTTTTGCAAAAATTTACTGAATGAATTTGATTGAAGAATTGCGCTGGCGCGGAATGCTGCAGGATATAATGCCTGGTACAGAAGAGCAATTGAATAAAGAATCTACCTCTGCATATATTGGTTTTGATCCAACTGCTGATAGCTTGCATATTGGCAGTCTTGTTCCTATTTTATTATTGGTGCATTTGCAAAAAGCAGGTCATAAACCTTACGCATTAATTGGCGGCGCAACAGGAATGGTTGGTGACCCAAGCGGTAAAAGTGAAGAACGAAATTTATTAAGTGAGGATATTTTACAACACAACCAGGCTGGTGTAAAAAAACAGTTAGAAAAGTTTTTAGATTTTGATGAATCAAAATCTAATGCTGCTGTAATGGTAAACAATTATGATTGGTTTAAAGAAATGTCTTTTCTTGATTTTATACGCGATGTTGGCAAGCATATCACCGTAAATTATATGATGGCAAAAGACAGCGTTAAAAAAAGAATTGAAGGCGAAACAGGAATAAGTTTTACTGAATTTACTTACCAGTTAATTCAGGGTTATGATTTTTATTATTTGTATAAAAACTATAATTGCAAATTGCAAATGGGCGGAAGTGATCAATGGGGAAACATAACAACCGGAACAGAATTAATTCGTCGCAAAGCAAATGGTGAAGCATTTGCATTTACTTGTCCGTTGCTTACAAAAACTGATGGCGGAAAATTTGGTAAAACAGAAAAAGGAAATATTTGGCTTGATACAGACAAAACTTCGCCGTACCAGTTTTATCAATTCTGGTTAAATGCCGCAGATGAAGATGCAAAAAAATGGATTAAGATTTTTACGTTCTTATCTAAAAATGAAATTGGTGAATTAATACATCAGCATGACGAAAATCCATCGCAGCGTTTGTTGCAAAAAACATTATCAAAGCAAATAACAAAGTTTGTGCATGATGAAAATGGTTTGCAACAAGCACTTGAAACCACAGAAAAATTATTCGCTAATCAAAATGCAGATGCAGAAAGTTTAAGTGAAGAAGATTTAGAAAAGATGGAAGGCGTTGTAAAGATTGATTATGATCTTTCAAAGCTTAACTCAAATGTTGATATCACTTCTTTTCTTGCAGAAACAAACATTTTTTCCAGCAAAGGCGAAGCAAAGAAAATGATACAAAATGGCGGTGTAAGTATCAATCGTAAAAAAGTTGCTGCTTTAGATTTTAATATTTCGGCTGATTTACTTCTTCATAATAAATATCTCCTGGTGCAAAAAGGAAGAAAGAATTATTATTTGGTGAAGGTGAATTAATGCAATTTTCTAAGCTTTCAATAATCAGCGTGATAATTGCTTTATCTTATGTTTGTAAAAAAAATCCCTGGAAACAATAAAAAAAATATGCGTTTGTGGTGCCGGAACTATGGGCAGCGGTATTGCACAAATAGCTGCACAAAATGGTTTTCATATAATCCAGTTTGATGTAAATGAAGAAATGCTTTTAAAAAGCAGAACGTCAATTGAAATTAGTTTGCAAAAACTTGCTGATAAACAAAAAATACAGCCTGATCAAAAGGAAGAAATTTTACAACGGATTTTTTTTACATCTGAAAAAAATAATTGTGTTGCTGATGTGATAATAGAAGCTGTTGTTGAAAAAAAAGAAGTCAAGCAGCAATTGTTTGACGAACTTTTTTTAATCAATGGCGGCGAAACAATTTTTGCAACAAATACTTCTTCGATTTCTGTTTCTGAACTAAGTGAAAATAAAAATTATGCTTCACGATTTGCGGGAATGCATTTTTTTAATCCTGCACAAATAATGAAGCTTGTTGAAATAATTCGCACAGAAAAAACATCTGAAAATGTTATTGAAATATTGGTTGAACTGGCGAAACAATTGCATAAAACACCTGTGATTTGTAGCGACGCTCCGGGTTTTATTGTAAATCGTGTAGCGCGTCATTATTATCTTGAAGCGATGCAATTGATGGAAGAAAATATTGCAGATGCAGAAACGATTGATGCAATTATGGAAGCGACAGGTTTTAAAATGGGGCCGTTCAAATTAATAGATCTTATTGGTATGGATATAAATTATTCTGTAAGCAATATTGTTTGGGAAGCATTGGGAAAACCGCAACGATTACAGCCTTCATCTATTCAAAAAAATAAAGTAGAAGCGAATGAACTTGGAAGAAAAACAGGAAAAGGTTTCTATAAATATTAAATCCGAAACGCTTTAAAAAGATCTTACATATTTCGCTGCATGACACAGGATCAAACAAATTATTCATCAAAAAAAAATATATTCATTACCGGTGCAACAGGATTGCTTGGATCTCATTTGATAAAAGAATTATTAAATCAAAACGCTGACATTAAAGCTTTATACCGCACAAAAATTCCTTTCACTCATGCTAATGTCGAATGGATTCAGGGCGATTTATTCGATACAATTTTATTGGAAGAAATTTTAGCTGGTGTTGATGAAGTTTATCATTGCGCTGCAAAAGTTTCTTTCAATCCAAAAAATAAAAAAGAACTTTTTAAAACGAATATTGAAGGCACCGCGAATATTGTAAATACATGTTTAAATGCTAATGTAAAAAAGTTATTGCATGTAAGCTCTGTTTCTGCATTAGGAAGAATAAGGGAAAATAAAATTATAACTGAAGCGATGCAGTGGAGCGAGGAAGCCAACAACAGTGTTTATGGCGAAAGTAAATATTTGGGTGAAATGGAAGTGTGGCGCGGCATTGCGGAAGGATTAAATGCAGTTATTATAAATCCAACAATTATTCTCGGCGCAGCAGATTGGAATAATGGATCAGCAGAAATTTTTAAAACTGTTTATAAAGAATTTCCATATTACACAGAAGGTGTTACGGGTTTTGTTGATGTAAATGATGTTGTAAAAGTTATGATTACATTAATGAATAGCGATATTGTTTCTGAATGTTTTATCATCAGTGCAGAAAATGTTTCTTACAAATCTTTATTTGATATGATTGCCGAAGTTTTCGACAAAAAGCCTCCGCATAAAAAAGTGTCGCCGTTTATGGCAGATTTAATTTGGCGGCTTGAAGCTGTAAGAAGTTTTTTTACACGTAAAGCACCATTTATAAATAAAGAAACTGCGCAGGCCGCTTTGGCTAAAGTTTATTTCGACAACAGCAAATTGTTAAACGTATTACCCGGCTTCAGTTATACTTCATTAAAAAAGTCCGTTACAAGAATAGCTGATGAATTAATCCAGATAAATACTTAATGCCTATTTTATTCAATATTTTATTATTCTAATTTTATAGGTAACTGTAACATTTTAAAACCTGTTGCGTTCAATAATATTATTCAACAAAAAATTTACAATGAAAAAACTAATTGTATTACTTCCATTTTTATTTTCAGTTGCTTTTCTTATGGCGCAAAATACGGTTGTGCATGATGCAAATGCTGAAGTAAGAAAAATCAGCAGTTTCCATTCTATTGAAGTTTCCAACGGCATCAATTTGATAATTACGCAAAGCAATGAAGAAGCTGTTGCTGTAAGTGCGCCATCAACTGATGTACGAAATCTTATTAAAACAGAAGTGGAAAATGGAAAGCTGAGAATTTATTTTGATAACCAGGGAAGAAGGAACTGGAATAATAATAATAAAAAAGATTTGAAAGCTTATGTGAGTTTTAAAAATTTAGATGGTTTGGAGGCAAACTCTGGTGCAGATGTTTCAACCGATGGAGGCATAAATGTTAGTACCATGAATATGACTTTGTCTTCTGGTGCTGGCTTTGATGGAATGGTAACCGCTTCGCATCTGGACATTGACCAAAGCAGCGGATCTGATATGCATATTAAAGGTAAAGTTGCTGATTTGAAAATTAAAACCAGCAGCGGTGCAGATTTTAATGGTTATGATCTTGTTTCCGAAACCTGCAAAGCTGATGCAAGCAGCGGCAGCGGAATTGAAATAACAGTAAATAAAGAATTACAGGCGGGGGCAAGCAGCGGCGGCGGAATAAATTATAAAGGCGATGGCGTAATTACGAGCGTTTCGAACAGTAGCGGTGGCAAAGTAAAAAAACAGAGCTAGATAATATAACAATAAAAAAATCCGGAAGCTTATAAAAAAGTTTCCGGATTTTTCTTTTCAGAAAAATTATTGACCGTTGTAAGCACCATCACTGGCATCTAAACCAAGATCATCAAATTCTTCTTCTGCTTTGCCGCGTAAATTGCGGATTTTATCTTTTACGCCGTCAGCTAAATCACTTGCAGAATCTGCAATACGCTGACGAATTTCACTGCCGCTTGCAGGGGCAACCATTAAGCCAACAGCAACACCAGCAACAAAGCCAGATAATGCTGCAACTAATACACGCTGTGCACTCATAATATAAAATTTTTTTAAATGATGTAATACTGAGGATATTTTTTCAACAACCTTGCCAGAATTAGTTTACAGATAGCAGTTAATTTGTAGTAAGAAGATAATTTATGGTTATACATCTTGCTATAAAAGTCAATCAGGTCGCCTTCATCAACCAAGAAACACAGCCTGTGAAGTACAAAACTATTGCTGCAAAAAATGTTTGTTGATGTGCAGATCTCTTAATATGCCGGATTTTGGATTTAGTGTAATGGTAAACGATTTATACTGGCCAACCTGCACATCAATTACCATTTGCCAGCAATGCATATCGCGGGTAAGAAAAATATTTGATGCCTGCAATTTTTGCGAGATAAAATCAAAATAAAAACCACCGCCTAATTGCCATTTAGGCGAAAGGCTTACTGTACCATTTACATTTAAGTTGGTGCTGAGTTTAGACGTAAAGTCAATAAGATTAGATGATAAATAACGGTTATAACTTAACGAATAAGAAAGTTGTAATGTCCATGGAATACTAAAGTCAACATATTCGCCCGGGTTATCACGCACATCTTGTAATTGCGCTTGTTGTTCATCCGGCGTAAGCGTTTCATCCTCATCTCTGGCCAAACGCTGCTTGTCTGATTGTTTGTCTTTCGATTTACTTTGTAATGAAGTAGAAATAGAAAGATTACCCGATTGAAAATCGCCTATGCTTCCTTTCTTCCAAAGCAAATGATTTATACCTGCTGTATCTTGCCTGTAAGGATTTATAGTTGCACCTGCGGTGATATTTACTTTATTAAAAAGGCTGCTGCCGGCTCTTATACTAATTGGGCTGATAGGAGTTGACCTGTTTGAACTGTCAGGTATTAAATTAATACCACTGCTTATTCCAAAATTATCAAGCAACCTGATTTTTTTAACGCTGTCTGCGCCGGTAGAATCTTTGTGGTTTTTTACTTTCATCTCAAGTAAATTATTGATACCAAAAGTTAAACCTCCAAAACGGCCTTCGCTAAATCCGCCTAAAATACTTCCCTGTTGCGAAACACGCCTGAAATTTTTTCCGCTGCTATCAACCTGTACAGTTTGATAAAACTGGCTTACGAGATTGGGCTTATAACTCAAACCAATAAAAGGATCTATTTCATGACGGATTGCCTGTACACCTTCTGAATGCCTGAAATTATATGTACCAAAAATGCGTGTATTCATGCTTAATCCAAAGCTTGTTTCTCTTGCTGCATAAAATCCTTTTTTAATAGTAGTATCAATTTTATTAGTCTTTTCATCCCAGGCATAATTAATTTTTTGCGCAAACCATTTTTCTTCATAATCGATAGAAGGCGCAAAAATCAATGGTCCAACAGGTGGTAAAGAAAGCGTTATAGGAATGCGGTGATCAACGCCCCATTGTGTTGTATCTAACAGCTTTTTAAAATCAAAAGCAGAATCATAAAAAGAAATTGAATTAAGTAAATTACCAGTGTAACCAATACCAAGTTTTTGATACCATTTTGGTTCGCCTGCCTGGTCTTTCTTTTGAAAAGGATAAATTGTTGTTGTTGAAAAAGTAACCGTTGGTAAGTTTAGATTAATAAGGCGCGTTACACTATTTTGGTTTTCGTTTAATGAAACATTCAGGTTATATTTTCCTTCGCCCCATAATTTATTATAAGAGATTGAAGAAGCCAAACTATTATTATAATTAAGAAAGGCGTTATTGGGAACATTGCTGTTGTATTGGGTACTTCCTGCATGTACATTGGCGCTAAAACTTGTTCCAGGTCTTGCTTTTGAATCAGACGAATGCGTCCATGTAAAAAAGTAAGTATTGCTTACAATAAATTCATTTTTTGAAAGGTTATAAAGATCGGTATTAAGCTGTTTTGTATGTTGCGTGCTAATAATGAATGAACCTCTGTACTTGTATCGTTTATAATAATCTGTCGTTACATCGGCCCGCCAGCCACCATAAGAATACAAATCTGATTCAAGCCTGGTATCCCAGTTGTCGTTAATTACTTTATAAAATCCAAGCCCTTCAAGGCCTAATCCCTGAACATCATTGGAAGTAAAACGCGGCGGTAATAATCCTGAATGCCTTCCTCTGTTAAGTGGAAAAATTCCAAACGGTATTACGATAGGAGTTGGCACACCTTCAAATTCTACTACAGCCGGACCAGATACAGCAATTTTATTATTAATGATCTTCATTTTTCTTGCGCGAATGTCAAAATGTGGCGTATCAAGATTACATGTTGTAAATCTTCCACGATATGCAAACTCAACATCCTTATCAACCTTTTTTACAGTTTGTGCATTTACAAAAAGTTCTCCTTCTTTATAATATGTATTTTTTGTGATTCCTTTTTGCGATTTAAGATTATAAAACACCGTGTCCATTATTGATGATTGATCACCTTGCGCAAATGTCGGCAGGTTCAAAGCACCTTTTGATGTATCCGTTCCGCCATAAGCTGTAACCAGGCTTGTGCCCTGGTCGTATTTTATTGTATTTGCATCAAGCTTTATATCATTGTAATCAGTATGCGCTTTTCCATAAAGAATAAACTGTTTTGTTGGAATCACAAGCACGCCGCTGTCATCAGCCGTATAATGTATTGGCGCATCAAGAGAGTCTTTTGAAAAAAGTGTTGTATCAACTTTAATAATTCTACCAGAATCAATTAATGTGTCTGATGTATTTTTGATTGAATCAATAGGGTTTAACGTATCTGCAATAATTTTCTTTGAAGGAATGGAATCAAATTGTTTTGGAGCAACAGTATCAGCAATTACTGTTAATGATTTTTGAAAATTAGTTTTACACCTGTTGTTAGCAAGTAAAGGAAGCGTTATAAAGAGTAATACGCTAAAAAAAATTCCTGTAGTTTTTATATTTGCGTACACTTTATAATGGTTATGCATACGTGCGGAACAAAAATATAGTTTAATACCATAAAAGATTTGTAAAGAAACCTTTTTAACGA
>JBDUBY010000322.1:0-3179 GCA_040003735.1 Parafilimonas sp. | reverse complement strand
TTTGCGCTTCGTTTAAATCCTTATTTTTTGATGTTAATTCTGCTGCGCGTGCTTTTACAAGTTGCTCCAGTTTTTCAGTAATCGTTTTTTGATCCTGTATATCAGTACAGGTTCCAAACCATTTTATAATAACTCCTTCATCATCTTTAATAGGTAATGCTTTACCTAAGAACCATTTATACCCACCATCCTTATCTTTTAACCTGTATTGAACCTGGTAAGGTTCGCCGGTTTTAATAGAATTATACCACGTACCAATGCAAGCCTGTATATCATCAGGATGAAGAATTGGCATCCAGCTTTGCTTTTCCACATCTCCGCTAAAACCTGTGTATTCATACCAGCGTTTGTTGTAATAATCAATATAACCATCTGTTTTTGCCGTCCAAACAATTTGTGGTATAAGATCTGCCAGTTGCCTGAAGTTTTCTTCGCTTTGCTTCAAATCATCCTGTATATTTTTTTGTTCTGTAACATCATGCATGTTTGAAACAAAGGCATTTACATACGGAACCTCAAGCATATTTGAAACAGTACTTTCAACCCATCGCCAGTTTCCGTTTTTATGTAAAAAGCGCACTGTATTTCTTGCAATTTTTTTGTTTTCAACTGCAGCCATACTGTTTTCAATAAGTGCAGGAATATCGTCAGGATGTACAAATTCTAAAGCTCTTCTTCCCAACAATTCTGCTTCATCATATCCTAAAATATTTTTTATTGAATCGCTTACATAATTAAAAGCGCCTTTTTCATCGCACAACGCAATTATATCTGTACTGTTTTCAACTAAAGCCCGAAAGCGGTTTTTACTTTCTTCAACTTTTTTGCGCGTTAAAACTTTATCTGTTATCTCAGTGCCTACGGTTATTATACCTGTTATTTTTTTATTATCGTCGAATAAAGGTTCATATACAAGATCAAAATAGCAATCAGTTAATTCGCCATTTCTTATAAGCTGAATCATGAATTCCGATGCAGTAAATGTTTTACCTGTACTGAAAACTTCATCGTGAATTTTCTTTACATACTGTGATGCAGGAATTGTTTCAAACAAAGGCTTGCCTGTTACTTCTTTTGAAGTCATGCCTAAAATTTTAAGTGCCTGGTCGTTTATAATTTCAATAATAGAATTTACACCTTTATAAATTGTTATTGCAACGGGCGCCTGTTTAATCAGCATTTTAAATCTTGTTTCACTTGCCTGCAGCGATTGTGCTCTTTTTATTTGTTTAATGATTGAAGTAAAGGAGTAAATAATTATAGCAAGTGATAACATTGAAAAAACCAACAAAAGCAAAGGTGTTGTATAGATGTGATGATTTAATTCACTATCCCTTTGCTGCAATATTTCAGCTTCTCTATCTGTTATTTTATTTACTTCTGCACGAATATTATTCAGCATATCCCGGCCTTGATTCAACATGGGTTCAGCTATTGTTTGGGTTTTGCTGAGTTCTAATAAATGCGATATATAATTTACATAATTCTGTGCTAAAAGATTTAGGTGATCTATATCTTTTTCCTGTTGCACGTTACCGGCTTCCAATTGCCTGAGGCGATCAATTATTTGTGGATATTCCTTAATGTTCTTATTGAAATCATCAAGAGAATTTTGCTTATGCAAAGTAATATAATCACGATAGCCAACAGCAGCATCCCGCAATGAAAGAAAGAATTTGTCAAACTGAAGTGATGCTTGCGTTGTTTGATCAACGAGGCTATAAGAATGCATTAATATTTGTATTCGCCTATAACATACAAATGAGAAAATACAAAGCGAGAGAATACCCGCAAATAATAATATGTATGCAGTACTAATTCTTTTCATAAGTTGTTATGTCAATATGTTGACGTAAAGTTTAGAAGCTGACATAAAAGTATATTGGGCTAAAATTAAAAATAAATGCGCAATCGTAAATGTAGCTTGTATTTTTAGCAATGTTATATTTGAATGAATGATTGAATAAGTATAATGGAAATATTAATTATCAATATAGGATTGCTTGTTAATACCAGAGATAGTAATCAATTATTACGAGGCAAAAAGTTATCGCACTTGCCTTGTATAGAAAATGCTTATTTACTTATAAAAGAAAATAAAATTTTTGCCTTTGGCGAAATGAAAAGCCTGCCGGATGTTAATAATCATCAATCAATTATTAATGCAAATGGAAGTTATGTTTTGCCTTGCTGGTGCGATAGTCATACACATCTTGTATTTGCAGCAAGCCGCGAAGAAGAATTTATAGATAAGATTAAAGGATTAAGCTATGCTGAGATTGCTGCCAAAGGCGGCGGCATTTTAAACTCTGCAAGCAAGTTAAATGCAATGAGTGAAGATGAACTTTTTAATGTTGCATTGAAAAGATTGAATGAAATAATTAAACTTGGTACAGGTGCTGTTGAAATAAAAAGTGGTTATGGTTTAAGTATTAAAGGCGAATTAAAGATGTTGCGTGTAATACAAAGATTAAAGCAACATTCACCAATACAAATCAAGTCAACATTTTTGGGTGCGCATACTTATCCATTACAATACAAAAGCACTCATGAAAACTACATAAAAATAATTGTTGATGAAATGTTACCCAACATTACAAAAGAAAATTTAGCTGATTACATTGATGTGTTTTGTGAAAACGGATTTTTTTCTGTTGATGAAATGATACGTGTTTGTGATGCAGGCATGAAATATGGGTTGAAACCAAAGTTGCACGTAAATCAATTAAATAGTATTGGCGGAATTGAAGCAGCAATTAAATTGAATGCTGTAAGTGTTGATCATCTTGAAACAATGACTGAAAATGATATTGAAAAACTTTCTTCATCTAAAACAATAGCAACGTTATTACCAACTGCGGCTTATTTTTTAAGAATGAATTATCCACCGGCGAGAACATTGATTGATGCAAATTGTGCTGTTGCTTTAGCTTCAGATTTTAATCCAGGTTCCTCTCCCAGCGGCAATATGAATAATGTGGTTTCGATGAGTTGTATTCAAATGCGTATGTTGCCAGAAGAAGCCATTAATGCAGCAACAATTAATGGCGCTTATGCAATGGAATTACAAGATGAAGTTGGAAGTATTATGATAGGTAAAAAAGCAAATTTAATTTTTACAAAACCAATTCCTTCTCTTGCTTATTTACCTTATGCTTTTGGCAGTAATTTAATTGATA
>JBDUBY010000398.1:0-10757 GCA_040003735.1 Parafilimonas sp. | reverse complement strand
ATCTTCTGCTTCATAAGCATTTAGCGAATCAACAAAATTATAAAATGGTTTTGCTGTGTTTTGCGCTGTTTTGCCTTCATAAAATTCCTGGTTGCTAACCGGATAATTTAGAAATTGCCATAGGTAATCAAATGGCATGTGCGTTTTTATAAGCATAGAAGGCAAAGCGTCGAAATATGCATTGTTGATTTTTTTATAAAATTTGCCGCTATTAATAAAACCTGAGCCCCAAGTTGGATCAAACATAAACCATGAATTATCTACAAAAGCTGTGCACCATGCATGCGGGATATAATCTGTAAAACCATCTTGTTTTGTATAACCTTCAATCACATAAGATTTAATATCACACTTCAAACAAATATCATTAAACAAAGCAGCATAATTTTCGCAAATTCCCTTTCGTGTTGCCAGCGCTTTGCTTATTTTATCAGCTTGTGTTTCATAAAAATTAATAGCAAACATGTTTTCTACATCATATTGAATATTGGAAGCAACCCATATAAAAATCGCTCTCACTTTTTCTTTATTAGTTGCAAAATTTGCCTTTATATAATTTGAAATATTTTTTGTTGTTGATGTTAAAGAGTCCGGAATCTGTAAAGCTTTTTTATCTGTTACAGCAAAATCTTTAACTGTATTTCGCTGCGCTGAAATATTTTGAATTATTAAAATGAATAGAAATATAAATTTTATTTTCATGAAGATCAGAGTTGAAAAAAATGCGTGATAGTTTTAGTGAATTGCGATTATTTTTTTTGTTTCCATTTCCATTCCATCATTTTTATAAAATATCCGCCAACAACACTTCGTGCCTGGAAGCCAACCTGCGAGCCATCTGTTGTTTCATGCCAGTCACTTAAAGGAACGCGTGTTGGTGTTTCAGTTGCATATTTATAAACAGGATCGATCAATGATTCAAAATCAGTATGATTTGACGTAAGCGTTGATGTCCATAATATCCAATCGCTTTTTGTATAAGTTTTGCGGCTATCCAAAGGCAAACCAAATTTATTCTGATGTGCTAAATAAAAAGCGACCTCTTTATCATATACATTTTGTGGAAAAAGATTTAAGCCAAGCAATTTATCCCAGGCCAAATTATACTTTTGGCTCCATGTATTTTTCGCGCCAAATGCTAAATCGTAATGATCGCCATCTGCTGCTAATTGCTGCCATTGCTCTGCGTAATTGTGTGCGACAGAATCATAATGTTTTGCTGTTGTTTTATCGCCAAGCATATTTGCCATCATGCTGTATGCATCAATGCCAACAATCGCTTTTACTGAAAGATTTGCATTGCGTGCAAGATGCCCTGCAAAATCATCAGTACACAATTGATTGGCTGGATCTAATCCATCTTTTACTAAAAAATCAACCCATTTTGTTAATGACTGCCAATGCAATTTTGCGTAAGCTGCATTGCCTTCTGCTTTTGTAATTGCCGCGGTTGATATAATCATATTACCAGCTTCTTCAACAGGCATATCTTCTCCATACGTTTGCCCGTTTGCAATTGGATACGTTCCTATATCATGCGCCGGAAAATCTTTCTTCCATCTGCCGCTTTCGCTATAATCAAAAATACCATTCAGCATTCCTTTTAAAAGTTCAGGATTATACACCAATGATAAAGGCGTGGAAGGATAAGTAACATCAACCGTCCATATTGAGCCATTGCTGAAATTTTCTTTCTGCGGAAATAAAACTTCGTCATTTACACCACGAACTAATTTATGCGCTGCGAGCGATTGACGATAAGCCATTACACAAAGTTTTGCATACGTTTCGCCACCGGCATTTGTTGCATCATTATATAATTGCTGATCAAATGCATCGCATGTTGATTGAATGTTTGGATATTGCTCCTGAGAAGTTTCAAGCAAATCATCCATCGTCTTAAAATTTTTCTTCCACCATGCCTGCAAATTTTGATTGAAATATTTGATCGAATAAATATCATCGTAACCTAACATTATTGTTCCGCGGTTTGTACTATTATTTCCTGTGAACAAAGAAATATTTGCAGCAAGTAAAAGATTTTTGTCTTGCGCATTTGAGTCAGTATATGGAGAAGTTAAAGAACCACTCTGCAAAAAATCTTTTATAATATTCTGGATAGACGTGAGCCTGATATTATACGTTTTTTGCTGAGGTGCGGCAAGGTAAGCGTAACCCCAATCTATGCGTACATCATCGCCTTTCTTTTGTAAGACAGGCTGCGCATTTGTTCCGCATCTTAAAACAGAAAGGTTTTTTGTTTGGTACGATGATGCCTTCATCAACTCATCACCACTGTTACCTGCAACGGAAGAGCTTTCACCAAATAAAACATTTGCCTGGTGTATACTGCTATCTTTTGCTGTGATTGCAAAATGAACAAAAGAAACAGGCCGCGAAAGCATGTCAAGATCATTTGCAAGTAACGGCGACATAAAATCTACTTCAAGATTTACCGCGCCGCAACTGAATAAGTATTTTGTTTGCGTTGCTGTTACATACAAAGCATTTTGTGTGGCCGGTATAATATCTTTTATTGATTGCCTTGTTCCAATTCCTGCATCAAGCCATGCATCTCCTCCTGTATTTGTGCAATGCATTGCAAGCAAATTTTTTCCGCGATGTAATTTTTTTATAATTGAAGCGGGCAATTTATATTCTTTGTAATCATGAACAGCGCAAGCACATTCATATACTTTTTCACCATTGATATATATTTCAACATCATCATCGTTCTGAACATATAAAAGCAGTTGCTCAATACTTGTATCAAACACATCAAAATTTCTGCGTACCCAAATCTCTTTTGTATTCCATTCGGTGGATGGATTTGCTTCTTTATTTCCAAACGGAAAAGTTGCAGATGTCCATGAGTTATCATTAAAATCTTCACTTATCCAATCAGCCGCAGGTGCTGTTGTTACATATTTTGAAGCGTGCGCCTGCTGGTCGCTTATTGGTGCTAACCACTGCACAGGATAAGCTGGTTTCCCCATGAAATTATATACTTTTCCATCCACTCTTATTAAGCCATATAATGGTTGTTCTTTGCCCGTCCAGTGTTTTGTATTTGATTCATTCAACTTATCAGTAAAACTCCAGATGCTGAAATATGGATCATGAGTTATTAAAGGATACGCAGGCATTTTTGTAACCTGCGCATTACCATCAAAACAAAAAATAAAAAAGAAAAATATTGATAAAGCAAGGCGATAAAGCTTTGTTGAAAACATTTCATAATAGTTTCACGCAAAGTAATAAAGCGAAGCTAAGAGACAAAGAAAGATTTTTTGTTTAAACACATAGAAACATAGAATCAGTAGTTGCACATAGCGCTATTGCGTTTCTGTGGTTTATATTTCATGTGTTTGAAATAAATTTAATAATTCACTTTTATTTCTTTCACTTTTGTAGGCAGCCAAACCTGCATTTGATTTTTGCCGCGATTGCACCATGTATAATATGGAATAGCCGTAATTGTTTTTTCAGTTGATTGCAATGAACTTCCATCTGCAGAAGGTTGAATAGTTGTTGCCTTTGTTTGAAGTGCAACAACATCTTCATTCAATACCTTATAATTTATTGTTTGTACAGGCTCGTTTTCTTTGAGCACAAGATTCCATGCTTCATTATTATTATCTGCACCTTCTACACAATATACAATTGGTCCGCGCTGAAAAGCAATCCGGTCATTATCATATAACACTTCTTTTTTAGAGCTTACCTCAAGCACAGGCATTGCATATTCAAAACTTATTACATCATCTTTCTTCCATTTGTTTGTAATAATTGCATAACCGTTTTGCTGTTTAAAATTTGCAGATTTTCCATTTATAAAAAAAAGCGGTTGTTGCTTTGTTCCATTTTTTATAAAATATAAATTTCCGTCAACAATATCATTTTTCGTCCATCCGGGAATGCGAATATATACATCAAAATTTGTCGGTGCTGAAGGCGAAACATTGATAGTTACTTTTCCATCCCACGGATAATTTGTTTGCATATTCACATCAACATCTGTATTATTTATTTTTACTGATGTGTTACTGCCGATGAAAAGATTAACCCAAAGACTTTTATCATTCGCACCATAAATATAATTACCAATGCCTGCAATAAGCCGTGAAATATTTGCAGGACAACAAGCAGTGCCAAACCATTCGCTGCGTTCATCACCACCATTAGACGATAAAGGATTTCCATAAAAGAAATGATCGCCGCTTAAGCTTAAACCATCCAACGCAGCGTTGTATAAACTTCTTTCTAAAACATCCATATATTTTACATTGCCGGTAAGCGAAGTCATTCTTTCATTCCACAACACCATGCCAACAGACGCACATGTTTCGCAATAAGCATCAGCGTTGGGCAAATCGTAATCTTTTGTAAAGCCTTCATTGTTTCCGCTTGAACCGATGCCACCGGTAAAATACATATTGCGATAAACAACATCCTGCCATACATTTTTCATTGCATGAATATAACCGGTATCACCTGTTGCTGCAGCAACATCTGCGGCACCGCTGTATAAATACATTGCACGCACAGCATGACCGGTAATTTGTGTTTGATCTTTCACCGGCGCTTCATCCTGCCAATATTCTGGTGTAAACCATGTTGTGCCATAAGTATAAATATGTTTGCCGCGTTGATTAAGATACCAGTTTGCTAATTTTTCATAATTATTATTGCCTGTGGCTTTATACATTTTCATTAAACCAATTTCAATTTCTTCATGGCCGCTAAACCATTTCCGATTGTTGATGCGCATAGTTGTGTCAATATGATTTGCCAGCTTTATTGCAACATCTAACAATTTTCTTTTACCGGTTGCAGCATAATAAGCAACTGCCGCTTCCATTAAATGACCAGCATTGTAATCTTCATGTTTTTCCAATTCAGTCCAGCGTTTTGAAATATCTCCGAGTTCATAATAAGTATCTAAATATCCATCCGGCATTTGTGCAGCAGCAATATAATTTATCCATCTGGCTGCAGTATTTTCAATTGCAGTATCAGGATGATTTTTTAATGAATAACTCATTGCTTCAAGCGCTTTATACACATCGCTATCATCATAATAAATACCAACAAACTTTCCTGAATGATTTGCGGCATTGATAAAATTCTGAATGCGTGGTGTTGCTATTTCAGTTTGATAAATGCAAGCTTCCAAAGATTTTGTTGCAACAAGATCAATCTTTGGTTTCCAGAAATGATCGGTTACATCAACCTGCGAAAAATTTATGGGTGTAAAATATTTTACAGGCTGTTGTGCATTTAAATTCAACTTTAAAATCATCAGCAGAAATAAAAATGAACTTATCGATTTCATATTTTTTTATTGATGAGGAGATAATTAATGAAAGAAATATTTATATCAATCAAATATAAAACTAACTGTAAAAAATGTTGAACCTATATCTATAAACAAAAAAAAGACGGTAATTCAACCGTCTTTTTTTTTAGCACTCATCTAAAACTTATCCTTTCTTATATTCATTTATCACTTCTGAATTTCCATTATGCACTCTTATTGTTTCTAATTTTTTATCATTGCCAATATGCACCAGGTAAATGCTGTTTGTATCTGAAGGAAGAATAACTTCTTCAACACCGATGATATCAAAATTATAGTAAGTGTTTCTTACCAACCTGCTAATTTCTTTTGGCAGCGAAGATTCATCGTAGCGTTTTACTGTATATAATAATTGCCCGGTTTTGTTATATACAGGTGTTTCTGTTACTGCAACTGTTGTTTTTGCTTCTTTAGTTGTACTTAAACTTTCAATGTTTATTGATGCAGTTTGAGCTTTTGTTTGTAAAGTAAAACCTGTTAAAAGCATTACAGCTATAATGGCTGTTAAGGAAATCTTTTTCATGTTGTATGTTTTTTTTGTTATTGTTTTTTTGAACATTTTTTCGTTCACATGTCAAAACTACTTTTACAACACAGCCATTAAAAGCGAAAAACGACCATTGTGAATTTTTTATCGGCGAAAGCCGTTAATCAACAGGTAATAAATACAGAACTATTAAAGCGTCGGTAAATGCAGAAATTTTTCAGAGAAGTATTTTTGGTTTATCTCCAGATACCTTTAAGCCCTGAAAAACCCAGGTTATCTATTTTAATACTTTCAGTACTTTGTAATCTTATTTTATCAAAAGGCCTGGAAGGAAAATATATTTCAGTCATTACGCTCAAGCCATCATCTGCAAACAATTCAACAGAACTTACATCTGCAATAATAGTAAGATGAATATTATTTGTATTTGAAATTCTCGGCGCAACGCGTTCAAGGTTAAAACTTTTTTCAAAATCTGTTTCACCAGATCTTGAGCGATTAATATAATAATGCTTTTGCATTTCATCATATCCAATAATAATTGTTTCATTTTTATCATTAGAGAAAATAACAGAAAAACTCTTTGCATCCTGCACATTAAAATCAAGCTTACAAGGCAATTGTATATTATTTATTTGCTGAGATAAATCGTAAGATTTATCAACAGTAAGACTTTGAATGGACTGCTGATTAAATGCAACATTGTTTAATTCTACAACAGGTTTTGAGGATATGAATATATCATTGCCAACATGTACAAGGCTTAAATTTCTTGGTACGGTCATAGCACTTCGCCATGCCTGCGTGGGCACAAGCTGGCCATAACTCCAGTTACTCATCCAGCCTAAAAAAATTCTCCTGTTATCTGTATTGCTCCATGTAACTCCTGCATATTCATCAGGTCCGTAATCAAGCCATTTTGTATTGTTATCAGAAGTTGTAAATGTTTTGCCATCAAAATCACCAATAAAATATTGTGTTGCGGAACCACCATTTGGGCCTCCCGGATTTATATTAACTATCAATGCCCAAACTTGCTTACCATTATCATCAAACGAAATTAAATCAGGACATTCCCATACGCCGCCATGTGCGCCAATGTTTTTGCCGAACTCACTTTCTACTGTCCAATTTTTTAAATCAGTTGATGAATAAAATGCGATATGATCTTTAACAGCAAGCGTCATTATCCATTTATTACCTGCATCATACCACATTACTTTGGGGTCACGAAAATCAGTAATGCCGGGATTTTTTAAAACGGGATTGCCTTTATATTTTATCCATGTTTTACCCGCATCATTACTATAAGCAATACTTTGATTTTGAAAAGTATTAGTATGTGCACGTTCGCCTGCAGTATCGTGTTGTGTAAATATTGCAATTAACGGCGACTTTCCTTTTACGCCCAAGCCTGAAGTGTTATTCTTATCAACAACTACACTTCCTGAAAAAATATAACCGATACTATCTGGATAAAGTGCAACAGGTTCTTGTTTCCAATGTATCAAATCAGTGCTTACTGCATGGCCCCAATGCATCGGCCCCCATACTGAAGCACCTGGATAATATTGAAAGAAAAGATGATAAACGCCGTTATAATAAACCATTCCATTTGGATCGTTCATCCAATGAGCTTTTGGCGAAAAATGTATTTGAGGGCGATACATTTCATGGTAAGTCTGTGCAGTAATTTGTTGAACAAATAATATGAATACAGCAAGAAAGGTGTAAATAGTTCTCTTCATTTATCAATTGAATTTATACTGAGCTGATAAATAAAGTAAGTTACTATTATTTTAATGTAGTTAATAAAAAGCGGTATTGTTATTAAACAATACCGCTGTAAAAAAGTTATGTTGATTATTTATTTATTTCCGGTACCAATACCATAATATGTAAACCCTAATTTTTTCATTTCACCTTTATGATAAATGTTGCGCCCGTCAAACATTACTTTACCTAACATATTTTTTGAAATTAAATCCCAATCCGGTAAACGAAACTCCGGCCACTCAGTTACCAAAATAATTGCATCAGCATTTTCAGTTGCACTTATTGCATCTTCTTTTAAATCAACTTTATCATTCACCAAATGTTTTGCTTCTGCTATAGCTACAGGATCATATGCTTTTATTTTTGCGCCTGCTTCGTGCAACGCATCTATTAATACAAGCGAAGGCGCTTCACGCATATCATCTGTATTTGGCTTAAAAGAAAGACCCCAAATACAAAATGTTTTACCGTTAAGATCGTTGTTGTAATGCTTTTTTATTTTATCAAAAATTATTTTTTTCTGATCATCATTTACTTCATCTACAGATTGTAATATCCGCATTTCATATTTAAAATCCTGAGCTGTACGTATCAACGCTTTTACATCTTTAGGAAAACATGAACCTCCATAACCAATACCAGGATAAATAAAGCGGTTGCCAATGCGCGGATCTGAACCAATGCCGTTACGCACTGCGTTTACATCTGCACCAACACGTTCGCAAAGATTTGCAATATCATTCATGAAAGAAATCTTTGTGGCAAGCATTGCATTAGCTGCATACTTTGTCATTTCTGCCGAAGGAATATCCATAAATAAAATTGGATGACCGTTCAAAACAAATGGATCATATAACTGATGTAATAAAGCTTTTGCTTTTTCATTTTCAATACCAATTACAATTCTGTCTGGCTTTAAAAAATCATCTACTGCAGCACCTTCTTTTAAAAACTCAGGATTAGAAGCAACATCAAATTCAAAATTTGCTCCTCTTTCTTTCAATGATTCTTTAATACATTTTTTAACCTTAGATGCAGTACCTACAGGCACCGTACTTTTAGTTACAACAATCAAATAGCTATTCATGTATTTACCAACCTGGTTTGCAACCTGCAACACATATTTTAAGTCGGCACTGCCATCTTCGCCGGGAGGTGTTCCTACTGCGATAAAAGCTATTTGCGCACCTAAAATTCCTTCTTCAAGATTGGTACTAAAATGCAATCTTCCTTTTTTGTAATTGCGCATTACAAGATCTTCAAGGCCTGGTTCATAAATCGGAAGGATACCGTTTTTTAGATTGTTAATCTTTTCTTCATTTACATCAATACAAATAACATCTGTACCAACTTCTGCGAGACATGCGCCAGTTACGAGACCAACATAACCGGTTCCTACAACAACAATTTTCATTTAATGATTGTTTTTTTCGTGAATAAACTGTTTAGTGTTTATAATAATTAGTGCTTGAATTAGTTTGCGAAAATAGAATATTAAAATTTTTATACAGAATGATACAATGCATCATACTTTGCTGCACATGTTTTCATGCTAAATTCTTTATT
Organism: Parafilimonas sp.; assembly: GCA_040003735.1. Taxonomy (GTDB): domain Bacteria; phylum Bacteroidota; class Bacteroidia; order Chitinophagales; family Chitinophagaceae; genus Parafilimonas. The sequence continues at coordinate 1,569 of JBDUBY010000398.1, read as the reverse complement.
ATATAACTCTTTCCCATTTGATTTTAAACGATGTATTGTTGCTTCATCAGCATTTAAATAAGATTGCAAAGCAATTGTAAATGCATCAACACTAACATTGCTGCTTAAAAAACCAACCTCATTTGTTACAATATTTATTATGCCGCCAACAGGTGTACAAACCGGTATTGCGCCAGCAGAAAGCGCTTCAAGAAGACTTATTGGTAAGCCTTCAAAAGTTGATGTGAGCACAAAGGCATCAGCGCATAAAAGATAATCGCTAACGTTGGTAACCTTGCCTAATAAATAAACATTGTTTGGCTTATTAGCAATTAGTTCATCGTAAATACTTTTATCATCTGCCACATAATCACCTAAAATAATTGCTATCACGTTTTGCTCTTGAAATGTGCGCATTACATCAAGCAATAATTTCTGATTTTTTTGTTTTGTTATCCTGGCTACATTCAATAAAACTTTTGTGTGTTTATCTTTTTTAATACTGTTTATTTTTTCAGCAGTTTCATTAAATGCAGCAGAAGATTTTACATCATCAGATCCATTATAAATAAGTGTTTTAATATATGAGCCATATTCTGCAACTGCGCTTTTATGCACTTCATCAGAAATTGTTACGGCTTCAATAATATGTTTCTTGAAAAAATATTTAAACATTTTTCTGCCATGTGGCGGCGCATCCTGCTTTGCAAGATTATGTAGCGTATGAACTTTTTTAAATGGATATTTTAATTTGAAATAAGCATAAAAACAATAATAGCCTGAATGCAAATGTGTGTGCACAACATCAGGTTTAATTTCTTTTAATGTTTTATAAATTTTTGAAAACATTTTAATATCAATACCTGGTTTTTTACCAAGTGAAATAAATTTCACTTTTTTATCAAGCATTGAAAGCGGTAAATGTTTTTGCGCATCGTACGTGTACATAGAAATTAATGTAACATCATAACTAGGATATTTCGCCAGCTCGTTACATAACTGGATACAAAAAACCTGCGCTCCGCCCCAACCTAATGCGGGCACCATTTGAACAATCTTGTACATAATGCGATTAATCTTTCGGTATTATTTCGTGCCCAAACCATTTTGAATAAAAACCTGTTCCAAGTAATTCATCAAGCCGGGCGGTATCGTGTAAATAATATTCTTTTAATTTCGATTTTATTTTGTTAAGTGTTTCTTCACTTACCTGCACATCAGAAGCAGGTTGTTTTTGTTTTGATGTATTAAGCTCAAACATTTTATTCTTTAGCAACTTTCTTTTATTAACCGGCAACCATGGATCAATTAAATGATCAACGATCCATTTTTTTGTACTGCTCTTTTTAATTATACTTTGTTGCAAGTATTTACTTTTTAATTCGCCTGTAACATTTTTTGCTTCAAGACTCGGTGTAAACAATTCATCAATATTTAAAAAGTGAAAAACGTTTTTCAATAACTCATTAGGATTATTTTTTAGATCATCGTAATCCAGGACCAATAATTGTTGTTTTGAAAAAATTTTTAAACAGTTTTTTATTTGTTCATAATAAAATCCATGTTCTACATACGTAAAATCATTATTGT
>JBDUBY010000123.1:0-10772 GCA_040003735.1 Parafilimonas sp. | reverse complement strand
TCATAATACAAGCAGTTTAAAATTTTTATACAAGCTAATAACGTGTAAATATATGTGTAACTTTCACACAGTTACAAATTTTGTTAAAAAAAATTTTAACACATATATAATATAAAGACAAAAGACTTTTGAAGAAAGCTGCGCTGTTTTGCAATTAAATATCAGGTTGTTATACGGCAAAACTCTCACCGCAGCCGCAGGTGCGGGAAGCATTGGGATTCTTAAAATAAAACCCTTTACCATTCAGACCATCTGAATAGTCAAGTTCGGTATTAAGAAGATAAAGCAAACTTTTTATATCAGTAACCAGTTTTAAATTTCCAGTCTCAAATACCTGGTCAGAAGGTGTTAACTCATTATCGAAATCCAGTTTATAGCTTAGCCCGGAACATCCTCCACCAACAACTGAAACCCTTAGAAAATAATTATCCTGAATATTTGCCTGGCTCATCAGTTCTTTTGCCTTTAACTGTGCTTTTTCGGTAATTGTTACTCCATCTGCCAACGTATCCATAACATCAATTGATCTACAAAGATAGAATTTAGTCATTAATATTAACCAGCTTAATCTTCACGAATTACAAAGTTTATGTTTCCTTTGATATTAAAAATACAACAGCATACATATGAAATACATTGACCATATTGGCATAGCAATAAAAAACATAGAAAATTCGGTTCCAATGTTTGAAAAACTACTTAATACAATTTGCTATAAAAAAGAATTTGTAGCTGGTGAAAATGTTACAACAGCATTTTTTAAAAAAGGCGAAACCAAAATTGAACTGTTGCAGGATGAAAAAGATGATGGGATTATTAATAGATTTATTGAAAAAAAAGGCGAAGGGATTCATCATATTGCATTTGAAGTAGAAAATATTCAAAATGAGATAGCCCGGTTAAAACAAGAAGGGTATATTTTCATTAGTGAAATACCAAAAAAAGGCGCTGATAATAAAATGATCTGCTTCCTTCACCCAAAATCTACAAATGGCATCTTAATTGAATTGTGCGAACAAATAAAGCCTGCTTACAAATTATAAATTAGTGAGCAGCGTACCAAATACTTGCATATCTATCTGTAAGTAAAAAATTTTGAAAGCGTGTTGCCAAAGTATCCTGGCCAATGGCAGTCGCATGAAGTCCGTCGGCAGTTTCACTTTCGCGCCAATAAAATTCATCTGTTTTCCTGGGAAGTGAATCTGCCCATTGATAAAACCCCCAGGTTATCATGGGAGAAACGGCATTTTCACCTTTATACTGAGTACCGCGGACACCATTAATCTGATCTTCTATCGCCCATTTGCAAGACCACCCAAAATAATAGGGAGATGGTTCTTTGTTCCAAATTGCTTTAGTTCCAAAAGTTCTTGTTCTACCTAACACATACACCAACTTTATGTTTTCAAACTTTTGTTTAAAAACACGGAGGCAGGCTTCCAAATCATTCTTAACCATAATGGGTCTTTGTGGCCAGATTAAAAGTGTAGAGGTATCATCAGTTTCAAGGTATATTACCTGGATTTGCCTGTTACTTGATTTTGATCCTTTTATTACTTCTTCCACGTGTTTCCAGTAAGAAGAAGCTGTATCACTAATATCTTTTAATGATGCGTCAGTTTTTCCATTATTACAAGTGAATAGTTTTAGGTAAGGATTTGTTGCAGGGTTATCCGTAGTCATTTTTATTAATTGTTTCATATTATGGCCGCCGGTACTGCCTCCTAAAGAAACAAATACAACCTTTCCATCCAATAAAGAGGCATTGCCAAATGTGTCAATAGGATTTATTCTTTTTGCAGCCTTTAATAAATCGACCGCATATTGGCCCGTTGCTTTATTTACTCCACCCGGATATAATCCGCCGGTTGAATCTTTAAATGTGCCTTTTCCAAGATCATTTAAAGGAACTGCAATAGTATCATTTCTTGATTCAATACTGTTATTTAATATCGCGAATTTGGTTTTGTTACCAGTTTGTTTTGAGCATGCACTAATTAGAACAACAAGTATGGTTATTAAAGTTAGTTTCATATAGTACGGGTTTTAATTGAAAAGCGAACAGTATACTAAATATAAAGAATAAATGGAATCAATGATTGTTGTGTTTTTAGAATGTGGTACACAAAAGATATTAAATTAAAAGGCTGCTTCAAATTAATGCAGCCTTTTAAAAATTCTTTTATAACAGATATCAATGAAGTGTAGTGGTATCGTTATTAGCATACCAATTTTTTGCATACTTGTCGGTAAGCAAGAAATTCTGAAAACGTGTTGCCAATGTATCCTGGCCTTCAGGCGTTGCATGAAGTCCATCTTTAGTTTCGCTTTGGCGCCAATAAAAACCATCTGTTTTTCTTGGCAAAGAATCAGCCCATTCGTACCAGCCCCAGGTTATCATTGGTGCAACTGCTTTCGCACCTTTATATTCAGTTCCCGGAGCTCCGTTAATCTGGTCTTCAATTGCCCATTTAGCAGCCCAGCCAAAATAATAAGGAGAAGGTTCCCTATTCCAAAGTGCCTGGTTTCCAAAAGTTCTCGTTCTGCCTAAAACATAAACTACTTTTAAATTTGGAAATTTCACTTTGAAAACACGCAACGCAGTTTCAAGTTCATTTTTTACCAAATTTGGCCGGCCTGGCCATTTTACATAACGTGAAGAGTCATCTGTTTCCAAATAAATTACCTGTACTTGCCTATAGCTTGCATAAGCACCATGAATTATTTGTGTTACATGATCCCAATAAGGATCGTTCGGGTTCATAATACTGTTTAAAGATGCTTCACCATAGCCATTGCTGCAATTAAGTAAAGCGAGTTTTTGATTTGTTTCAGGGTCATTAACCGTTTGTTTTTTTAGCTGAATCATATTATGTCCGCTTGTACTTCCACCAAGGGAAATAAAGACAACTCTCCCATGTTTATACGGATTTCCGAATGAATCGATTGGTTGTATATTACGGCAAGCCTTTAACAGGTCTGTTGCATATTGGCCAGATGGTATGTTTACACCACCCGGGAATAAGCCACCAACATAACCCATAAATGTTCCTTTGCCAAGATCATCCAATGGAATTTTAGCTGTGTCAGGTTTTGTTACGCTATTACTCATATCAGTTGAGTATGACTGAGAGCTATTGTTCTCTTTAGAACAGGCAGCAAACAGTAATGCGGTTAAAATAGAAAGCTTTACAAGTTTCATAGTTCAAGTTATTAGTTTTGATAATTTTAGTCAAAGGAAATAATTATTTTAAAAATTAAACTTATTATTTAGTAAACGTAATTTTTGAGAAAAAGATTACAAACCCAATTTTTCTATTGCTAATTGTGCTGCTACCTGGCTGGCATCTTTTTTATTATATCCTTTCCCCTCTGATAATGTGTCTCCGTCTAAGACTACTGCTATGGTAAATATTCGCCGGTTACCTTCCAACTTTTCCTGAATCATTTCGAATTCTAGTTTTTTACCGTTTTTACTTGCCCAGCCAATAAGTTTATTTTTAAGATTGATATCTATCTGTTCAAGATCATCAACAAATAAATATGGGACAACAATTTGCTTTACTATCCACTGCTGGGTTTTTTTATATCCTTTATCCAGATAAACAGCTCCTACCAGTGCTTCAAGTGTATTTCCAAATATCTGGCTTCCTTTAAGAAAGTTGTCAAACTTGTTGTACAGCGTTAATTTTTTTACACCCATTTTAAGTGCTATTTCATTAAGCTGCTGGCGGTTTACCATCTTGCTTCTCATTTCCGTAAGAAATCCTTCGCCTTTATAAGGATAACGTTTAAATAAGTAATCGGCAATTATGGTGCTTAAAACAGCATCCCCCAAATATTCGAGGCGCTCATTGTTTTCGTCTGCATTTTCTTTTACGGAACGATGGCTTAGTGCGGTAAAGTACAAAGAGTAATCACCAGGCTTTATACCCAATACATTTTGGAGTTGTTTTTCAAGCTGTCTTGTTTTGCCTGATTTTAGCCAATACTTTATCAATCGTGGCTGTTTATGCTAAGTATTCTTTAAATATTAATGCGGCATTATGACCGCCAAATCCAAAACTATTACTAAGCGCTGCTCTTACTTTCCTGCTTTGCGCTTTGTTAAAAGTAAAATTTAAGTCCGATCCAAATTCAGGGTCATCAGTAAAATGATTTATAGTTGGAGGTACAATGCCATCAGTAATGCTCTTTATACAGGCGATAGCTTCTACTGCACCTGCGGCGCCAAGGCAATGACCAGTCATAGATTTTGTTGAACTGATATTGATATTCTTAACATGATCGCCAAATATGTATTGAATGGCTTTTACCTCCGCCATATCACCCAACGGAGTTGAGGTGCCATGTGTATTGATATAATCAATGTCAGAAGGCTGCATATCAGCATCATCAAGCACTGCAAGCATTACTTTTTTTGCACCCAAACCTTCCGGGTGAGGAGCAGTTATATGATACGCATCTCCCGAAGCACCACCACCAGCAAGTTCAGCATATATACGTGCATTTCTTTTCAATGCATGATCTAAACGTTCAAGTATTAAAACACCCGCACCTTCACCAATTACAAAACCATCCCTGTCTTTATCATAAGGCCTGCTTGCTGTTTTAGGATCATCGTTGCGCTCACTTAAAGCCTTCATAGAACTAAATCCACCTAAAGCAGATTCGCATACACCGGCCTCTGAACCACCACATAAAATCAAATCAGCCTTGTTAAGGCGTAAATGATATAAGGCTTCTATAATAGAATTGTTGCTGGAAGCGCAGGCACTTACTACGGCAAAGTTGGGACCGCGTAGGTTATACCGCATTGATATGTGGCCGGCACTTATATCGCAAATTATTTTTGGAATAAAAAAGGGAGAAAACCTGAACGTATCTCTATTTAATCCAAATTTTATACATTCCTCCTGAAAACTTGTCCACCCTCCAATTCCGCTGCTAAAAATTACACCAAACCTGTCGGGATCAAAGGTGCCGCTTAAAAGTCCTGCATCATTCATGGCTTCATCAGAGGCTGCTAAAGAAAGCTGTGAGAAAAGATCCATCTTTCTTGCATCTTTCTTATCAATGTATTTAAGCGGATCAAAACCCTTGACTTCGCAGGCAAACCTTGTTTTAAATCTTGATGCATCAAACCCTGTCACTAAATCGGCGCCAGAAACACCGTTAATAAGTGAGTGCCAATATTCCTGTACATTATTGCCGATGGAGGTTAAACCGCCCAATCCCGTAATAACAACTCTGTCGTATTTTGGCATATAAAAGGGTTAAGTTAAAAATCCGCCTATAGCAAACACCATAGGCGGATCAATCTGCTACGGCTAAAAAATTATTTTGCGTGCTCTTCCAGGTATGTTACAGCCTGACCAACAGTTGTAATTGTTTCAGCCTGTTCATCAGGAATAGAAATATTGAATTCTTTTTCAAACTCCATAATTAATTCAACTGTATCCAAAGAATCTGCCCCAAGGTCATTTGTAAATGAAGCCTCGTTTGTTACTTCTGCTTCTTCAACACCTAATTTATCAACAATGATTTTTTTAACTCTTGTAGCTATGTCTGACATTTTTAAAAGTTTTGTTACGCGGCAAAAATATAATTTTTACTTAAAAGTAAATTTTTTAGACAATTTTTGTTTCACTTTTTATTCATACAAACTTTTCCTTAACAGTACTTCGCTGTTTAATTTATTTTTATGTAATTTTCTCGCAGCAAAAAAGTTTCCCGTATGGCAGTTAAATTAATAGACCATGGTTCTAAAGAATATTCGCAAATGCTTGCCTTACGGCACTCGCTTTTAAGAAAGCCATTAGGATTATCATTTAACGATACCGAAATTAAAGATGAGGTAAACGATATTTTAATTGGTTGTTTTGATGACGATCATCTTGAAGGCTGCTGCCTGCTTACACAAACTGAACCACAGGTATTGCGACTTCGGCAAATGGCTGTTGTATCAGGATTACAGGGCAAAGGAATCGGCAAAGTATTATTACAATTTGCAGAAAACATTGCAAGAGACAGAGGTTTTAAAAAAATAATCATGCATGCGCGAATAACTGCAACAGGATTTTATGAAAAATTAGGCTATACAATAGCCGGTGACGAGTTTGAAGAAGTTACTATACCGCATTATATAATGGAAAAGAAATTATAGCTATTTTTTCGTCTTCACGTGATTACTCAATAAGTTCCTTATCTCGTGTTGCTCATCTGCTGAGATGTTATCTTTCGGTACAAGAAAAAAAGATTTTGCTGAAAAATATAGATGGAAAAAATTTGGACTTTCAAAATAATTGGTAAACCGCATCCATTCCCATTCAACTCTGCCTTTATTATTTTCAAGTGCTATATATGCCGGCTGAAAATAAATTATAAATGCTTCTTTAAAAGTATCCGAACGTTTATATACTGAGCCCGGCATTAAAAACCAAAAAGCAATTAAAAAGAAAAACCATATTACGGCACCTAATAAAAAAGGTTCAGGCTGTATTTTATGTGCAAAATATAGTATGGCTGAAATAACGTCAAAAAGCAAGATCACTATAAATAACACCCTGATTTCTTTTTGCGCAATAAAATGATACCGCAATGCCTGTAATACTTTTTTTTTATTGTAAGAAAGATTGAAGTGCATTTATTAAACAGAAAAAATTATTTTAAAAATCGTGATAGAGATTATATAAACTTGTTTTTACTCCAAAGCTGAAATAAAATTCAGATTCGTTTACAACAGAAGATTTCCTGCTGCGATAAGCAGCATTCACTTCAACACCTAACCTGTTTGCTGTATTAATAAGATAACCTGCAGTAAGCTGGTTGTATGAATATTTCGTTTTAATTCCCTGCATGGTTTTAACGCCAAATTGTGGTATACCAATTTCACCGCCCCATAAATCTTCGCCGTTATTGTAAGCCACACCAGGGTTCTCACCTCTAATTGTATATATATTTTCAAGTACACCATAAAAACGGCCGTTGGTATAATTAAACATGGAAATAAACTCATTAAAGTTTGCTCCGAAAGGATCTGTAAGCGGCTGATAATAATTTGTATAATTTAAGCTGATATTACGGCCAACACCATGACCATACATGTATGGCCTTACACCATTCCATTCCAATCTCCATGATAAATCTTTTACCTTGAATAAATCATTATTCCATATTCCTAATTGCAACCCGTATTTATTACCAAAAAACTGCGAATGATGTTGTGATGATAATTTAATGTTCAAATCATCCAGCGCAAGCTGGCCATAAATAAATCCTTTGTTATAAATTTTATATTTGAAATTGAAACCAATCATTGCATTATCCGGCGAGCCAATACTAAATTCTAACGGTCTTATAAATATCAATGGATTTAAATACTGCAAATCGAAGCCGCGGTTAAAATTGGTATCTTTTGCCAGCCATATAACTTCATCAAACAAACCTACCTGTAATTTTTTTGTATTGAAACCGAGATAATGAATCGTACTATATTTTGGTTGCGGATTTCCACCTACTTCGTACCAGGAATTGTTGGTGTAACGATTGTATAAAACGTTATAAGTTAACTTCCACAATCTTGCCTGCAATCGAATGTATGGATAGTTGTTGCTGTTATCAGAAAGCAATAAACTTCTGTATCCATCGCCTAAAAAATTCTTTCCGTAACCTCCGGCAATTAAAAAATATTTGCTTGGTGTATAAGTTAAATTAAAATTGAAATTTGTATAAGTAAAGCGATTATTGTTATTCAGCTTTGCTGCATTTTCACCAGGAATAATATACTTGTTTAATGATGGATCTAAATGATCATATTTAGAAAGAATAATACTGTCAAGATATTTTGGATACTGGTTTACGTTTGTTATTACACCAAGATTAAATGAGAATTTATTATTAAAAACACCCTGCATATTTATGCCTGCAGAAAAATCTGTAAGTACGCTATTTTTATCATTCGATTTTCCAATGCTTGCATCAACATAAGGATCAAGTGTAAACACACTGTTTGTTCCTACGCCTCTTATAAAATTATTATTTGCAGCGTTGCCTTTTAATACATCACTCAAACCAAACACACTGTCCTGAACTGATGATTTATGAATGATGTGAAGCTGTTCAAGCTCAAGCCAGTTCTGAGACCTGAAGCCTGTAAAAACAGATGAATCTGCATTCAACAATAATTCTCCAAGCCTGTTCTGCACCATCTGATTCAAAGGAATTTGTTGTGCATGAATAAAACCTGCAATCAATAAGAATGCAGGCAATAAAATTGTTTTTATAAAATTGATTTTTTTCAAAACGCTTTCATTAAAAATCGTAAATAAGTTTTCTGAAACTGATGCGTACGCCTGCATAAAAATACAGATCAGTATACTTACTTAACCTGTTCTTTTCACCCCTGTACACTGCACCTGTTTCTATTCTCAGATTTGTTTTCCTGTTGAGAATATAAGCAACCCGCACATCGCCATAATATAATTTTGTAAGCAAGCCCTGGTCTGTTGAAACATTATCTGTTGTACTATGCGTGTTCAATGATTTAAAAACATCGTGGCCAAAATTTCCTGAAGCAGATGTATCATTACCATATCTCGAAGCCATGGCTTCAAGCCTTAACCACCATCTTTGATAAGTATAATCTGCAACAAATACACCTTCTTTAAAATTTGCACCCAGCGGATGTGCTAACGATTCTCTGTTATGCGCATATGCCGTTGTAATTGTATCTGAGGCATAACTGTAAGGACGCACTGTATTAAATTCTGCCTGCGCATTTAATCCATTTACCTTAAACAAATTTCCAGCACGAACGCCGATTTGATAACCATAACGTTTCTGCCAGTCATCACTTCCAGTTTTATTTAACATTACCTGCGCATACGCATCAATGGCAGGTGCGATTGTATATTTTAAATTCAATCCATAAACATCATTATTCTTTAAACCTGAAGGCGAGTTTGATGCATGTGCAAAAATGACCGGGCTAAAATGTGTTAATCCAAAGTCTTTGTTATGATTAGCATCTTCAATTGATGAAATCACTGCGTTGAAAACCCCGATATTAAAATTTTTTGTTGCATGCCAATCGAGCAAATATGTTTGTCCCCATTTTCTTGGATAACCTTCTGCATATGTATAAGATTTATCATCTGCGATATACTGCGAATACATAACAGAGTATTGCACTTTTCCAAGATTGATTGCAGTGCGGAAATAAGGATAGCTTGTATTATAATCACTCAGCAATAAAGACCGATAACCATCACCAATAAAATTAGTTCCATAACCAAGATTGAATAAAAGATATTTATTTGGCGTGTAAACAAGTTTTGCTGATGAGTTACTGAAATCAAACCCTTTCTTTTTATAATTTTTAAAACTATTTTGATAAGGAATAACACCAGTTTTTCTTACAAGGCTATCAACATAACCAGGGAAACTTTCCTGTGTTTCATAAAAGTCTGTTTGAAAATAAAATTTATCTCCAACGTTGCCGCTTAAGTCATAACCACGCGTGTTGATGTAAAAAAATTTTGTATTGTCGGGATTATTTTGATTAGAAATACTTGTTGGTATAGCACGTTTGGTTGCACCTGCGTCTTCATCAACAATCACATCACCAAAAATATTAAAACCAGGTTGTTGTATCTGCACTAAATGTTCTTCAAAAAACTTGCGGTACAACCATGACCGATCGCTTTTTTGATATGTTGAATCAGTATATAAAACCGGTTTCCATGCTGTATGATAAAATGTGTCGCTGTTATACAAAACAGATTGTTGGGTGAAGCTGTTTGTTGTTCGTAACACAGGTGCCTGTGCCGATAAACTTGCCGGTAACAAAGCAATCAATAAAAATAAAAGCAGGAAACTTAAAGAGGCTGATCTGACTTTTTTGAGATACTGCATTAAGATAGCTGATTTGCTAAAAGTAAAAATAGATAATATTTTAATTAGAGCACACAACAATAAAAGCAATTTATAATATAAAGTATTTAAACCCCAGCTTATATTAACATAAGTTTGAAATAAGAAATTGTCACGGCCTTTAGGTGGTGAGTTGAGGAATACAATCATGATATTTCTGGTCCAATTTATTTTGGCTAAAGCCAATCTGTAAACTCAAATTTTATATCTCTACGACCTTAAGGTTGTGGCAATACAAAACAAAAATCTTATCACGAATTACGTTACTTTTAAGTTGTTGCTACACCAAAATAAACAAATGTCAAAGGCTTATCACCAGTTGCTTTTAACGCGTGTAGTGTATTTGCAGGAATTCTTAAAAAACATTTTGGCCTGATGAAATAGATAGTATCATTTACTATATATTCACCTTTGCCATCAATAAAATAAAAACATTCTTCCATTGTTGAATGCAGATGTGATGCACATTCTTCGCCCGGCAAAAATTTCCCAAACGCAAATTGCGTAAGAGCGGTTTGCGTATCTTCATTACTTAAAAAAACAAATTTTTCGCCCTGGTTGTGTGCTGTTACAACAGGTATTATTTCATCAAGCGATTGATAAAGTTTTTGGTTCAAGTTGATGTTGTTTTGCTATTTGTTCAACAATCCAGTTATATGTTTCTTCCACGCCAGTTCTTAAAGGCTGGGAAGGTGCCCAACCTAATTTTTCTTTTATAAGTGTATTATCAGAATTTCTTCCCCGAACACCTGTAGGACCTTTAATATTTTTTATTGATATTGACTTGCCGGAAATATCAATAATCATTTTTGCAAATTCATTTATGGATATCATTTCTT
>JBDUBY010000158.1:0-10807 GCA_040003735.1 Parafilimonas sp. | reverse complement strand
AATTTAATCCTGTTTCTTATTTTATTGAAGTGATGCGTATGGTGGTTTTAAAAGGAAGCAGCATTGCAGACATTAGTAAAAATATTTTTATTGTGCTTGGTTTTGCTGTTGTGCTGAACACGTGGGCAGTGATTAGTTATAGAAAGAGAGCTTAGAAAATGGACAATTGAGAATTGACAATTGGCAGAACTAATTTGAAAAAATTAAACACGCTGAACATAGTACAAGGCAACACGCAAGATTAAATAGAGTTTAAAATACATTATAAAGCCTTAGATTTAATTTAAAAACTGACTTATGAAAATTATTACAACCATTTCCCTCGTGGTATTTTTTGCTATCGCCTGTTCAAAAGAAAATGCTTTTAAAAACCAGGCAAATAATCAAAGCGATATTGCTGTCACAAAAACTCAGGCCTTAGTACCTCTTAACGATCTTGGCCCGGGCACATTTAACGGGTATGTTGGAGGATTATATCCTGGTGGCCTAAATAGCCCCACAGGAACGTATGCAGTTGATTTATTAAAAGTCTGTCGTGGTATAACGCCTATTGATACATTTGGTAATCCATCAGCTCAAAGCGGAAAGATTTTATTTGTTTCTTTAGGATGGAGTACATGCGGAAACAATATGAGAGCTTTAGAAGCCAAAACCGTTAACAACCCGCTTACAAACCCAAAGCTTTTATTTGTTACTTTAAATTCCGGGCGGGGATTAGCAAGGTTGAACGATGTTATGAACCCAAATGATCCTTATTGGGATATTGTATCCAGCCAAATAAAAACGGCAAATACAAGCTATAGACAAGTGCAAATAATTTACCTGGAAACAGAAGATTCAACAAAAATTAAAAGTTTTCCGGGCAGGCCGCTGCAAGTAAAGAACGAACTGGAAAGTTGTTTCCGGGTTTTTAAACAAAAATTTCCTAATGTAAAACTTGTTTATCTCTTAGCGAGAACAACCACTTTCGGTATTCAGCATATTTTTAATACAGAACCATGCCCTTACGATTTTGGATGGGCTTGTAAATGGGCTATTGAAGACCAGATTAATGGTGTTGCAGGTACAGCGTATAAGGGCCCGAATAAAGTGTCTCCTTTAATAACCTGGGGATTTTATCAATGGGCCGATTCATTACCAAGAACTACAGATGGTTTTTACTGGCGTGCTTCAGAATCTTCTGATGGATTACATGCAAATTCTGTTGGTCAGGATACTCTTTCAACCAGGTTTCAACACTTCCTGTTAACGGATAGATTTGCAAAAAACTGGTATGCTCATTAATCCGGAACAGCTCTAGTTCAATACGAAGCTAAAAAAACGAACAGCAGTGCAGAGGCCGTAAAAAAAGCGGTTAAGGCAAAAGGTAATTCAAGAACTAAAGTTGAGGGAGCAGCTAAAAAAGAAATAAAATAAACCTCAGCTCTGTTTACTGAATCTTAGTTAGAACGAACTATTGCATAGTTCTATCTATTCATGCAGGTTCTATTGTAACAGTGTTTGATATCTATCCAACTTAAAGCATTATTGCAGTAACAACCGTTTGCTTATTGTTCAGCAACAGGTCAGCTTATTATATTAAAATAACTACTAACTACAATATTTTCTATTAATTATAATCTAACTGTATTTATGTAAATCTGCTGCACAATTCAGTTGTGTTGCAGATGTAGGGCGATAATTCATTTAAAGAGAGTTTTAAACTTATTTTGTTGCGATCATTTGCTTTGAATCAATCATTCTTCCATCAACATATAATGTATATTGATAAGCGCCTGCTGAAAGGCCTGAAGCATTTAATGTTACTAAACCTTTATTTGAATAAAGATTGAATTGCTTTAATGCAACGCGGTTTTTATCAGTTACAATAATTTTTGCTGATGAATAAGATGCCGGTAAAACATATTTTATGGTAGTTGAATTTGTAAAAGGGTTTGGGGTGTTTTGTTGAAGCGCAACTGATGTAATTGTTGAAGTGTTAGCAACGGCCGGTGATTGATTAACTGCAATGATTATTTTTTTAAGATCATTAAGCTGTTGTTGAAGATTATCGATCTTTATATTTTGTTGTTGAATAGCTGAATCTTTTACATCATTCATTTTACTCAATTCCTGTACCGCTTTTACAAGCGGAACAACAAATTCTGCGTATCTTAATCCATATAAATCTTTATTGTTCTTAGCTGCATCAACACCACTAAAATCATAGTTCAAGCTCTTTGCATCTTTCTCTACATCTTGTGCAATAAATCCTGTGTAAATAATTTTTTCTTTTGCTGATCTTGCCGTTTGTTCTGTTTGTGTAAGCGGAATTAATTTTCCTGTAGAATCTTTTTTTTGATATTGAATTATTTTATCAGCAGCATTCAAATCTAAATTATATGTTACCGGTTGCAGCTTATTTATAAATGCTAAGCCAGGCACATTTTGCTTTATATTTTTTTTCACTCTTCCATCAGAAATATTGCTCCAGTTTGCATAACCGCCAATAGAAGTTGTAGCAGAATTGCCAAACCTTGCCTGGCTCGAAGCAGTACAAATTGTGCCTTGTCCCATTGCTATCACATTATAATAACCGGTTCCATTCACATCTGTATTGGCACCCACAAAAACATTGTTGTAACCGTTGTTATAGCTATCACCCGCAGCGTAACCAACAGCGGTATTAAACTGTGAGGCAGTGGTTTGGTAAAGCGAATAGGTGCCGATAGCTGTATTGAAGCTTTCATTATTTTCCAAAAGTGCCTGGTAGCCGATAGCTGTATTTCGCGTACCTGATATGTTTGACGAAAGCGCACTAGCGCCATTAGCAGTATTATTATACCCGGTTTGATTGGAACTAAGGGCAGTATATCCCATGGCTACATTATAATTGCCTGTAGAATTGGAATAAAGCGCTTCATAACCGTTTGCTGTGTTGCCGCTACCTTCTGTGTTTGAATATAATGAGTATGTGCCCGTTGCAGAATTTGTTTGGCCTGCTGTATTTTGGTAAAGCGCAGCATAGCCTGTTGCTGTATTATAACCTCCGTAAGAATTCGCAGAAAGCGTATAAAAACCTACCGCTGTATTTGATGTAGTTCCGGCATAAGAAAGAAATCTTGAATTACTAAAATACACAGCACTATCAAGGTAAATATTCTTCCAGGCTTTTCCACCTGAACCCAAATTGTGTTTACCCGTTTTATCAGGTAGCAAGCTTTGATTGATTTTTACAGGTGCGGTTAAATTTGATAAAGTAGTATTTGCATTTTGTGCTGATAAATTATTACTTATTGCAAAAGCAATAACTGCAATCATTAAATAAAACGATAACTTTTTCATGATTAGAGACTTTGTTGTGATCAGAATTTATTTTGAAAATACCATTTGCTTTGAGTCGATTACTCTTCCATCAACATACAATGTGTATTGATAAACTCCCGATGCAAATATTGATGCATCAACCTGTACATTTCCTTTCCCTTTTGCATTTAAACTGATTTGTTTTAATGCAACACCATTTTTATCGGTAATAATTATTTTGGCTGATGAGTAAGAAACAGGCAGGTTATAACTAATGCTGGTTGAATTAGTAAAAGGGTTAGGAATATTCTGTGATAATGCGCTTGTTGATTGTTGACTGTTTGCCATTGACTGTTGACCGTTGACTATTGATTGTTTTGCACCAATCATAGACTTGAGTTCATTAATTTGTTGTTGCAGGTTTTGAATAGCCGAATCTTTTGCATCGTTCATTTTACTCAATTCCTGTACAGCTTTTACAAGCGGCACTACAAATTCTGCGTAGCGCAATCCATAAACATCTTTATCGTTTTTAGGTGCATCAATACCGCTAAAATCATAGTTCAAACTCTTTGCTGATTTTTCAACATCCTGTGCAATAAATCCTGTGTATACAATTTTTTCTTTTGCAGCTTTTGCATCAGTTTCAACTTTTGAAGTAGCCATCATTTTTCCAGTTGAATCTTTTCTTTGCGGTGCTTGTACAAGTTTATCTATTGCTTCCAAATTAAGATTGTATGTAACGGGCTGAAGTTTGTTGATGAACGCAAGGCCTGGCACATTTTGCTTTACGTTTTTCTTTACGCGGCCATCAGAAATATTACTCCAGCCAACATAGCCGCCAATAGAAGTAGTAGCAGAATTACCAATACGTGCCTGGCTTGACGCAGTACAAATTGTACCATGGCCCAATGCAACTACATTATAATAACCAACTCCGTTTACATCTGTGTTCGCACCAATAAAACAATTGTAATATCCGTTGTGATAAGAAGCGCCTGCAATATCACCAATAGCTGTATTGCCATATGAATCCAATGTATTGTATAAAGCATAATCACCAACTGCAGTATTGTATTCACCAGTTGTTTGTGAATACAATGCAGCCATTCCAACTGCCGTATTATTAAAGCCACTGGTGTTGCTATATAATGCTTCCCAACCATTTGCTACATTGTTATCTGCGTTGTTTGAATATAGAGCTCTGTAACCTGTTGCCGTGTTATAGCTGCCTGTGTAATTTGATGTTAATGCAAGCGGTCCAACTGCCGTATTATAGAAACCCGTTGTATTGCTGTAAAGAGAAGAATTTCCAAAGGCAGCATTGCTATAACCTGAACCATTATTATACATTGAATAAGATCCGTATGCTGCATTAAAAGTTCCGGTATTATTATATAAAGCTTCATAACCTGTTGCAGTAATATTTGATGCAGTATTATAATACATAGCGCCATAACCAATAGCTGTATTAGCTGTTCCTGTTACGTTTCTATACAAAGAATTTGTGCCTATTGCTGTATTGTAACTGCCGGTTGTGTTTAACGTTAATGCAGTCGCTCCCAATACTGTATTATAACTCCCGGAAGTATTGCCGGATAAGGTATAATAACCATTGGCCGTATTGCTGCCACCGGTTGTGTTAGCTAATAAAGAATTAAAACCGTTGGCAGTATTACCACCACCCGAAGTATTATTGTATAAACTTTTTGAACCTACTGCTGTATTCCCAAATCCAATATTATTATACAATGCTGAATCGCCAATGCCAATAATGTTAGAGACAGTATTCCTGTATAAAGCACCAATGCCTACGGCAATATTGCTGTGGCCAGTTGTATTAAAATACAAAGCATATGCACCAGCTGCTGTATTATTTTTACCGGTAGTGTTAGAGAAAGAAGCTTTAAAACCAAAAGCTGCATTGCTGCCGCCGGTGGCACTTTTTAATGCCTGGTAACCAAAAGATGTATTGGCTTTAGCAGCCGTATAATCTATATAACCAGATTGTTGATTGTTTACTTTAAAGGTTAGCGTTTTGGCATCTGTTGTGCCTAAAAAATTTGTTCCCTGTGTTGTACCGCTATTTCCTGTAAGCGACCAGCTTTGCGCGTTAACATATACACATGTACAAATAATAGTTGCGATTAGTAAAAGCTTTTTCATAATTAATAGTTTTTAATGTTATAAAATTCACGAGGGTTTATAATCATTATTGATCGTAAAATTATCTATGCAGGAAAGCCTTTTTTCAGCAATAAAATTTAACGGAGGTGAAAATCTATTTTACGGTAGCAATAGAATGAATAACGGTATTTAACTAAATCCGTTTAAATGCTTTAGTGCGAAAAGGGCAATTAAGTTGCAGGAAGGAGCGGAGAAATTATTCTGTTTTATGATTAATTAAAAAGCAAGTTGCAGCGGTAATAACAATTCAACACGCATACCGCTTTCATTCCTTTCTTTATTATTAAGATCGAAAATATGTACCGAGGTTTTTACTTTTTTTATTTGATTAATAATATTTAATCTTTCACTGATAATTTTTTTGCCGAGCGATTTATGTTTTCTTTCTTCATTATAATTGGATGCAATTGTTTCTTTGTTTCCATTTCCATTATCTTCTATTATACAACATATCATGGTGTCTTTTTCTTTTTTTACGCTGATCTTTATTAAACCATTTTCATTATCCTGCAAACCATGAATGATAGCATTTTCAACAAACGGCTGTAATAATAATGGTGGTATCAGTGTATCTTCTTTATCCAGTTGCGGATCAATTTCTATACTGTATGTAAAACTGTTTTTAAAACGCAGTGCTTCTAATTGCATGTATAATTCAAGGGCATGTAAATCTTTTTCCAGCGGCACTTCCTGTTCGCGGGAATTCTCTAATGTTAAGCGCATAAGGTTAGCAAATTTTGAGAGATATTCCAGCGTATTTTCTTTATCATTCTCCATTACATACCGGCTTATTGAATGCAATGAATTGAAAATAAAATGCGGGTTCATTTGTGCGCGCAAAGCTTTCATCTCAACATCCAATACCTGCTTATCAAATTTTATTTTTCTTCTGCGGTTATACGATGCAATCATGAAAGCAGAAAAAATAATCAACATGCTTACACCTGCCAGCGTATAATTTTTTATCAGTGTTTGTCTTTTTATTTCAGCAGCGGCTAATACATTTTTTTTATCCTGTTCTGCTTTTAATACCTGTTCTTTTTTATCATATTCATACGCAATTTCTTTGTGTGTTATTTCCTGTTGCTTTTCATCATTTAAAATACTGTCGCGTACTTGTATATATACTTTATACGTATTGTAAGCCTGCGGATAATTTCCTTGCTTTTCATAAACAGTACTTAAGCTTTCCAAAGCAAATTGTTCAACATATAAGTCACCTATTTCTTTGGAAAGATTTAAAGATTGCTGAAGAATATTCAACGCTTTTGCATACCTGGTCTTAACATCAATTCCTAAATTATGCACTACTGAATCCGGGGCGTTCATGTATATATCGGCAATATTATTTAAAACGCTTGCCATGCCTGATTTATCTCCAAGTTCTTTGTTAAGGCTATAAGATTTTTCATTATGTTGTAATGCTTCGGGAAACTGCGACAATGCTGTATATGCCATTCCCATATTACCCAAACTTTTAGCCTCGCCCGATTTATCGCCTAACTGTGTGTACATTTTAAACGATTGCCGGAAATAGTCAATAGCTTTTTCATATTTGGAAAGGCTAAGATAAATATTGCCGATGCTTGTATAGTTATGTGCGATGCCGGTTTTATTGCCTGTGCGTTTAAAAATTGCCAGCGATTTATTACAATAATCCAAAGCTTTTAAAGGCTGGGAAAGATCATCATAAAAAATTCCCATGTGGCCATAGTTTACGGCAAGCGCTTCTTCATCGTTGAGTGCTTCATCAATATTTGCTGCCTGCTGAAATGTTTGTAAAGCTTTAGGATAATCGCCAAGGCTTTCATAAGCAATAGCAAGATTTTCATAACTGGCAGCCATACCTTTTTTATCATTTACTTCTTTAAACAAGCCTGCTGATTGTTCGTAATAAGGCAATGCTTTGGGGTAGTTTGATAACAAAAACAAATACACGTTGCCAGTATTTTGCAAGCTCCATGCTATTCCATCTTTATTGCCGGTTTGCCTGTAAATAGCCAATGCATTCGCATAATTTTTTAGTGCGCCTAAAGAGTCTGACAATGATTGATAATTGTTGCCTGTATAATTATACGCTTTGGCTAATCCGGTTTTCCAATTTATTTTTTCTGCCAATACTATTGCCTGCTTTCCATATAGTAAGCCGCTATCAGGTTGTATGTTCCTATATGCATAAGCCAGCGCATTCAATACATTTATTTTTGCTGTGTCATCTTTCGCTGCATATAAGGCCTGCTGCAATGTATTAGTGGATTGTTTTTCCTGTAACGGCTGTGCATATAAAAATGAATTGCCTGCCAGGCTTGCAATCATTAATAAAAATGATAACCACATTTTAGACATCACCATAAATCACTGTGTTTAAAAATGAATTATACTTAAAGGATTTAAGTTAGGCAAGAATTATCATTTGCACTTCACTGTGAGAATATGTAGTATGTCCGAAAACAAAAAGCGCCCTGTAAATCAATCTATAGAACTATAACCTAAGCGTTAGGATTTTTTGCTATTATTTATTTAAATTGAAACATTTAACTGAATCATCATTCACGCCAAATATTAATTGCATATTATTTTTAGATGGAATAATTTGCATGCTTCTTACATCACCTCTTATATTTAACCCGCTTTCTTTTTGCGGCAAATAAGTAAAATTATTTTTTCCATCGCCCAATAATATAAAACCATGATTGGCTTCATATCTTCCAAATTTTATTCTGGTAAATGAATTATTACCTGCTAAAATCATGTCCATTTTTCCATCATGATTTATATCTGTTGTTGCAATTGCATAAACAGGCGAATATTGTGCTTCAATTGGTAATTGCTTTAAGGCAAAACCATCTTTGCCTTTATTTTCGAGATAGATAGTTTGCATCATTTCAGCTTTCAAAGAATCCGCGCCTTTCATTTGTTCCTGAGCAAAAATATCGTTGATTGTTGCATCAGCATAAGATGAATATTCTAAAAATTTATTTCGTAAAAAAGGAAACTGGTCAGTCAAATCATCTTTTGAAATCATCGGGTAAGAAACATGATTAATGTAATAACACATGATTGGTTCAATGTTTCCGTTGTTGCCAAAATCTTTATAGTACATTGTTACAGGCTCTTTTGCACTTGCTTTGAACTGCGTATTCAAACCGCAATTGCCAATTACCAAATCTGAATCTCCATCACCATCAAAATCTGCAGCAGCAATTGTATTCCACCAACCTGTTGATGGAAATTTTATATACTGTAATGATTCATCAACAAGTTTTCCATTTTGATTAATAAAAACTTTTATCGGCATCCATTCACCAACAACAATTAAATCTTTTTTATGATCACCATTTACATCAAGCCACAAAGCATCTGTAACCATTCCAATGTTTGCAAGCTGCGGCGCTATTTGTTTTGTTGCGTCAGTAAAAATTCCCTTGCCATTGTTCAATAAAATTTTGCTTTGAGGTGCAATAGGATATTTTCCGGGAACAACTCTTCCGCCAACAAATAAATCCAAATCACCGTCGCCGTCTATATCTGCAGTTTTTATACAACCAGTACTTGTAAGCATTTGCGGTAATGCATTTTCCGCTTTCTTAAAATTTCCATTTCCATCATTCAGATACAAACGGTCTTGTAATGCAGTATCATTTTCTGCAAATTCATAACCTCCGCTGCCAACATATAAATCCAGATCACCATCATTATCCGCATCAAAAAAACATGCGGCAACATCTTCGCTCATCGAATCTTTTGCAATACCAGGTTCGGATTTTTGAATAAAATTTCCGTTTGATGTTTGAATAAAAATTGCACTGGGTTGTTCTTTCGCGCCGCCAATAAAAATATCTTCTTTGCCATCATTGTTTACGTCTCCCTTTGCAATACAAGGTCCTTGCCTCGACAAATAATTCGGCATTAACGGCTGCACAGAAAAATCTCTGAAATTATTTTCTTTATGAACAAAATTTATTGCTGTTGAAGTGCTGAATAATTTTTTTGTTTTTGATGTTGAATCATATTTCCATAAAAGATTTGCGTTCGCATGATTTAGAACAAGTAACTGATTCGCTTTTACCGATTGAAGCTTTTGCATCTTGTCATCATTCCAAATAATAACTAAAGAATCAACAAAATCATACTTACCAATTCCAAAATTTAAAACCTGGTCAACAGAAGATTGAAAACCGCGTTCAGGCGATTGTTCCTGGTAATACAAATTACCTTTGCAATACAATTTTATTTTAGAACCAATGCCGCTAATATTTTGTTTCGTTCCAATCAATTTTATTTTTACATAATGATTTTGCGAATTAATTTTTTCTGAATTGTTTTGATAAATACATGCTTCATCATTAATGTTGTTCACAACTAAATCCATGTCGCCATCATCATCCAAATCTGCATAAGCAGCACCTGAAGAAATTGTTTTTTTATTCAGGCCCCATGCATCTGTAACTTTTGTAAAAGTTTCATTGCCGTTGTTTTTAAACATATAATTTGGAATTACAACTGATGGCATTTTACCAAGCAAGTTCATTACATCTGTAGCTTGTGATTGCTTTAACTGTAAATCCATTTTATATTTCAAAAAATCCATGTTCGTAAAATCTTTCGCATAGCCATTGGTAACAAACAAATCTTTGTTGCCGTCGTTATCAAAATCAGAAAATAAAGCACTCCAACTCCAGTCTGTATTTGAAACACCAGCAAGTTGACCGATCTCGCTAAACGTTCCATCGCCGTTATTTTTTTGCAGCATGTTGCGGCTATACTGGTAATAAAATCCTTTAGAAAATAAATATTGAAATTTGTCGAAGTTCTCTGCACCGCTATGCATTTTTTGAAGATGATTATCTTCAGGCAACATATCGAGCGTCATTAAATCGGTCAAGCCATCATTATTAAAATCAGCAGCATCAGAACCCATCGAATAGAAAGGAGTTTCATCCATGCAATCTTTAAGTTTTTCAGTAAAAGTTCCATTGCCATTGTTAATGAATAAATAATCTGGCTCATTAAAATCATTTGAAACATACACATCATCCCAACCATCATTATTTACATCTGAAACTGCCAGGCCCAAACCAAAACTTAATACGTTTGAAGTAATACCTGCCTGCTCACTTACATCAGTAAAATGACCATTATCGTTTCGATATAATTTTATTGCAAATGCAGGTAGATGTTGATTGCGCAACGCAGCATTGATGTTTGGTTCTGCATATTGCTGTAAAGAATGATTGATGAGAAACATATCTAAATCACCATCTTTATCATAATCAAAAAATGCAGCTTGTGTTGAATAACCTTCATCAGCCAAACCATATTTTTCTGCTTCTTC
>JBDUBY010000394.1:0-3230 GCA_040003735.1 Parafilimonas sp. | reverse complement strand
TAAAACGGTCATCAATTCTGTAACAAATAACCCAGATAATTTTTTTATTCATTTCAACAACCCAAATATTTTCTTTTTTTAGTGCGGACAATTTTTCATCAATAAAAAAACGGCTGAGCTTTTTTTTCTTCTTCATTCCTAAAGGATAAAAATAATCGCCTTGTTTCCATTTGCGCAGCAATAAAGGGAACTCAATTTTATTTGCATCAAGTTGTGCAATTGAATTAACAGTTGATAATTTATAATCAACAGCGGAAAGTTTTTCAAAATTCAAAACGCCATTTTTAAACTCAACTTGTTTATTGTTTTCTTCAATTACAATATAGTTTGATTCTTCATTTTCAATTGGCGCAATTATAAGCCAGTTGCGGTTCTTGATTATCCGGTGTGTTGATGATTGTATATAACTGCTGTTTTCAGCAGTAAATAATTTTTTTACTTCATCAATTTGTTTGCTGTGAAAATTATATGTTTTAATTATTTCCCATAAAACAGTATCAAGCGGTTTTGTTTTTTGCAGTTTTAAAACCGGTATGTGAATTTCATTCTCTTTGTATTCAAGTAATTTCTTTTTATGCAGGTCAATTGCCTGTGCAAATAATTGTTCCGTTTCAGCAAAGCGTTTTATGTTTTCAAGTAAATTGTCTTTTGTATTTGGAAAATATTCTTCCACCGCAGGAATTATTTTTCTTCTAAAAAAGTTGCGCGTGTATTTATTAACTGCGTTAGAAGAATCTTCAACCCACTTTAAACTATTTTCTTCTGCATATTGTGCGATCTCTTTTCTTTTTGCAAACAATACAGGTCGGATTATTTTTCTTTCTTTGTCAAAAGATGAAATGCCGGTTAAACCATTAATGCCCGTGCCGCGGAAAAAAAACATTGCTATGGTTTCTATATTATCATCAGCATTATGCGCTGTAGCTAAAAACGGCTGACTGTTGACCGTTGACTGCTGACCGATTTGTTCTGCAAACCAGGTATATCTTAAATCTCTTGCCGCTTCCTGGATAGAAATTTTATTCTCTTCAGCATATTGTTTTGTATTAAATCTTTTTACAAAAACTTCTTTATTAAATTTTTTTTCAAACGAGCGCACAAACAATTCGTCTCTTATACTTTCTTCTTCTCTTAATTGAAAATTGCAATGTGCAATGGCAAAATCAAATCCTGATTTATAAAAAAGATCAGTCATTACAACACTGTCAATTCCTCCGCTTACAGCAAGCAATAATTTTTGTGAAGCATTTATAAAAGGATATTCTGTTTTTAAATTCAATTGAAAATGTTGTAACAACATGCAAACAAAATTATGTGAATGAGTAAGCAAATCTATTGTAACAAAGCATTAAATTGAATGATATTACATTTGCGGCCCTAAAATGGTTTATGGATAATAGCAAATAGTTCATGGTGTGAACGCTGCTATAAATTATTAACCATGAACAATGAACTAATGAACACAAAAGAAATAAGCAGAAGAAGAACATTTGCCATCATCTCGCATCCTGATGCCGGTAAAACTACACTTACAGAAAAGTTTTTATTATTTGGCGGTGCCATTCAAACTGCCGGTGCTGTAAAAAGCAATAAAATAAAAAAACATGCAACCAGCGATTTTATGGAAATTGAACGGCAGCGCGGAATTTCTGTTGCAACAAGTGTGATGACATTTGAGTATAAAAATTTTCTCATCAATTTATTAGATACGCCGGGCCACAAAGATTTTGCCGAAGACACTTATCGCACATTAACTGCAGTTGATAGCGTTGTGCTTGTTATAGACAGCGTGAATGGCGTTGAAGAACAAACCCGCAGGCTGATGGAAGTTTGCCGTATGCGCAACACGCCTGTAATCGTTTTTATTAATAAGATGGATCGTGATGGCAAGAATCGTTTTGATTTGCTTGAAGAAATTGAAAAAGAACTGAAGATACAGTTGCACCCGATGACATGGCCAATTAACAGCGGCAAAGATTTTAAAGGTGTATATAATCTTGATACAAAAAGCCTGTTATTATTTTCGGCAAATACAAAAGCAAATGAAGAAGACAGTATTGTAATAACTGATTTAAGTAATTCAATTTTGAATGAAAAAATCGGCGAAAAAGATGCAGATGTTTTGCGCGAAGATGCAGAGTTGATTGATGGTGTTTATGGCAAATTAAATGATAAAGATTATTTATCGGCAAACATTGCGCCGGTGTTTTTTGGAAGTGCCATTAATAATTTTGGTGTGAAAGAGTTGCTCGACACATTTATAAAAATTGCACCTGAACCGCTTGACCGTGAAACAAGCAAACGCATTGTTCAGGCAGATGAAAATAAATTAAGTGGTTTTGTTTTTAAGATTCATGCAAACCTTGATCCTCGCCATCGTGATAGAATTGCCTTCATGCGCATTTGCAGCGGCAGGTTTGAAAGAAATAAATATTATCATCATGTAAGGTTGGATAAAGATTTTCGCTTCAGCAATCCTTATTCTTTTTTAGCAAGAAGTAAAGATATTATTGAGGATGCTTACCCCGGCGATGTGATTGGTTTATTTGATACTGGCAATTTTAAAATTGGTGATACACTTACTGAAGGCGAAGATTTTTATTTCACAGGCATTCCATCTTTTTCACCTGAAATTTTTAAAGAACTGGTGAATAAAGATCCAATGAAAACAAAGCAACTTGAAAAAGGAATTACGCAGTTAACTGATGAAGGTGTTGCACAATTATTCACGCAATTTGGTGGTAACAAAAAAATTATTGGATGTGTTGGTGAGTTGCAGTTTGAAGTAATTCAATATCGTTTATTACATGAATATGGTGCAGCGGCAGATTTTCGCGTACTGCCATTTTATAAAGCGTGCTGGCTTACGAGTAACGATGAAAAAAAGTTAGAAGAATTCCTGCGGTTTAAACAACAAAACAGTGCAGAAGATAAAGATGGCAATCCGGTTTATTTAGCGCAAAGCGAATGGTTTTTAAATACGGAAATAACAAATAATCCTGCAATACAATTTCATTTCACAAGTGAGATTCATAAAGAAAATTAAATGCTGTTATGTTTTATAAATGCAGGTAATAATCTTTTAGCAAACAAATAAATGCTTCCGAATATTTATTGGCTTCATTCATAATAATTATTTCTGATTGATGTTGTGTTGAAGTTTGTTTTGTTAGCCATAATATACTTCTGAAATAATTATGCTTTGATGTTTGTTTTACAAGAACTTTTTC
>JBDUBY010000031.1:0-3232 GCA_040003735.1 Parafilimonas sp. | reverse complement strand
ATAACCAACAAACTGCAGCAAACAACATTACACACTAACTTATTACCATTTTCTATGAAGTACGAACCTGCCAACGGCGGCCACATAAAGGGAAAAAACATGACGCTTCGCATACAAGACGAACGTGTAAGCTGGAGCATTTACGATTTTGCCCTGAAGGGAAAACACAATCAATATAATACTATGGCTGCGTGTATAGCTGCCGCAACAATCGGCATACGAAAAGAAAAGATCCGCGAAGCGGTAACCGATTTTAAAAGCCTTGAACACCGCATGGAATACGTGGCTACGGTGCGTGGAATTGATTTTATAAATGATAGTAAAGCCACCAATGTAAACAGCACATGGTATGCTTTGGAAAGCATGGAAAAACCGGTGATATTAATTCTCGGCGGCCTTGATAAAGGCAATGATTATACATTGATCGAAGGGCTTGTAAGAGATAAAGTAAAAGCCATTGTTTGTTTGGGGGTTGATAATTCAAAAATCCATACGGCATTTGATGGAATTGTATCGCCGATAGTAAATACTGCCAGTGCAGAAGATGCAGTAGAGAATGCATTTCATCTTGCAGCAAAAGATGATGTTGTGTTGTTAAGCCCGGCCTGCGCAAGTTTTGATTTATTTAAAAATTATGAAGATAGGGGCACGCAATTTAAGAATGCAGTAAAAGATCTGTAAGCACTTATATAATTTTTATGATGACCACTATTAAAGACCAATTGTTTTCACAGCTAAACGCAGCGCAAAGTATTCATAAGAATATGATGCATCGTGCACGCGGCGATAAATATATATGGAGCATTGTATTGCTGCTTGCCATAACATCTTTACTGGTTGTATATAGTGCAACGCAATCGTTGGCATACAAATATTACGATGGTAACAGTTCTGTTTACTTGTTTAAACAGCTTGCATTTATCGTAATTGGTGTATTGGTTATTTATTTCATGCATCGCGTTAATTATACTATTTACTCAAGAGTTTCATTATGGCTGTATCTTATTTCAATACCACTGCTTGTTTATACTTTATTTTTTGGTGTTGAAGTAAATGATGCCAGCCGCTGGATAAAATTGCCCGTTATTAATCTTACCATCCAAACAAGCGATCTTGCGAGGCTTGCCTTGTTTATGTATATATCAAGACAACTCAGCAGAAAACAAAATGATATTAAGGATTTCAAAAAAGGTTTTTTACCGCTGATTATTCCTGTTATAATTGTTTGCGCTTTAATACTTCCTGCAAATCTTTCTACTGCATTATTAACCGGGTTAACATCGTTGTTGCTGATGTTTATTGGCCGCGTGAGTTTAAAACATATTCTGCTTGTTTTTTTTATAGCTGCCATTCCTGTTTTGCTGATTATTGCTATTGCTGTATCAACTTATAACAGAGACAGTGCAACAACTATTAAAAGCAAAACCGGCATTGCTGCAACTTTAAATTCAATGGGCAGGTTTGGAACATGGGTGCAGCGTACACAGGATTTTATTTATGCAAAAGATGACGAGGTTCCTTACCAGGTTCAACAACAAAATATTGCTATTGCAAACGGTGGAGTTTTATTTGGTCTCGGTCCCGGCAACAGTAAACAACGCAATTATTTACCGCAGGCGTATAACGATTCAATCTATCCAATCATTATTGAAGAATATGGATTGATGGGAGGCTTGTTCATTATTTTTCTTTACCTCGTTTTTCTATTTCGATGTATCCGTGTGTTTAGAAAATGCCCTTATGCATTTGGCGCATTCCTGGCGTTGGGATTGAGTTTCACATTAGCGATCCAGGCAATTGCAAACATGGCGGTTGGTGTAAATCTTATTCCTGTTACAGGGGTTACGTTGCCGCTGGTAAGTATGGGCGGAAGTTCATTTTTGTTTACCTGTGCTTCCATCGGGATTATTTTAAGTGTGGCGAGAAATATAGAGAAGTCAGAGAACCCTGAGAATCCTGATCCAAAAGTTTCATTTATTGAAGTAGGTGATGTTAGTGATAAACAAAATGCAAAGCCGAAAGAATGAGTGCAAAGAAAATTATAATAGCAGGCGGTGGTACAGGCGGACATATTTTTCCGGCAATAGCAATTGCGAATGCAATAAAAGAAATACAACCGCAAACAGAAATATTGTTTGTTGGTGCAACAGGAAAAATGGAAATGGAAAAAGTGCCGCAGGCTGGTTATAATATTAAAGGATTAACAATAGCCGGTTATGAAAGAAGTTCTTTGATAAAAAATATTTGGTTACCATTTAAGTTGATTAAAAGTTTTTTCCAGGTAAAAAAGATATTTAAAAATTTTAAGCCTGATGCTGTTATCGGTGTTGGCGGTTATTCAAGCTTTCCTGTATTAAAATCTGCGCAGCAAAAAGGTATCCCAACTTTTATTCATGAAAGCAATTCGTATGCGGGAAAAAGCAATATCATGCTTGGCAAAAAAGCAACTAAGATTTTTGTTGCAAACGAAGGCATGGATAAATTTTTTCCTGCAAAAAAAATTTTAATAACAGGAAACCCGGTACGTAAAAGCATCGCAGAGAGTAAGATAACCAAAGCAGAAGCATTGGAGTTTTTTGAATTGCATAACGATAGACCAACAGTATTGATTATTGGCGGGAGTCTTGGTGCAAGAAGCATCAACGAAGTGATTTATCAGCATATGCGTGATTTTTATCCATTGGATTTGCAACTTATTTGGCAAACAGGAAAATCAACAGCAACGCAGTATTTGGAAAGAGCAAGACCATTGCGGAACGTGTGGGCAAGCGATTTTATAAATGATATGGATAAAGCTTACGCAGCAGCAGATATCGTTGTATCAAGAGCCGGCGCAATGGCAGTTGCAGAATTGTGTGTGGCTAAAAAACCTGTGATTTTTATTCCGTTTCCGCATGCTGCAGAAGATCATCAAACCATGAATGCAAAGTATTTGGTGGAAAGAAATGCAGCGTTGATGGTAACAGATGAAATGGTAAAGTCAAGGTTATTTACTGAAATAACAAGCCTTGCAAAAGATGAAGTAAAACAAAAACAATTATCAGAAAATATAGCAGCATTTGCAGTAAAAAATGCAAATAAAAGAATAGCAGAAGAAATTATAAAAAGCTTGCCCCAGCCCTAAAGGGAGTTATTTAAAGAGATTAAAAATGAATATGCCACAAAAAATAAAACAGTTTTTAAACTCCCCTTCAGGGGTTGGGGGCTTGACTGTTTATTTCATCGGCATCGG
>JBDUBY010000150.1:0-3239 GCA_040003735.1 Parafilimonas sp. | reverse complement strand
TTATATGGCATTTTCTTCTGTTGATACAATTATTGATTTTCTTGAACCTGTAAGTGCATCTATTTTTTTAAATAATGATGAAAATTTTAACGCAAAACAATTAGGAAAGCATATTGATGTGTATGCGCAAAATTTTCCGGATGTTGCCAGCGCTGATTTAATTATGATCGGCTGCGGAGAAGCACGCGGCGCCGGTGTTTTAAAAGCAGATAATAGCGGCATTGATGCAGTGCGTAAACATTTTTATAATCTTTATCACTGGCATGCCGATGTAAAAATCGCAGACATAGGAAATATTAAATCAGGCGCTTCGCTTGATGATACTCATTCAGCTTTGCTGCAGGTGTTAAGCGAATTATCGGCACTCAATAAAAAAGTGGTTATTATTGGTGGCTCGCATGATATTATGATGGCACAATACAACGTATTTGCATCACAAGAAAAAATTATAGAAGCTACTTGTGTAGATGCTTTTTTAGATATGAATGCAGACAGCCGTTTGCCTGCCGACAATTTTTTAATGAAGCTTTTTACTGATGAACCGAATTACTTAAAGCATTATAATCATATCGGTTTTCAAAGTTATTTCGTGCATCCTGCAATGCTGGAAACAATTGATAAACTGCGTTTCGATTGTTACCGCGTTGGTGTTGTAAAAGAGCACATGGAAACAATGGAACCTGTAATTCGCGAAGCAAATATTTTTGCTTTTGATATAACCGCTATTCAACATAGTCATGCACCTGCAAACCGCGTTACACCAAATGGTTTTAATGGTGAAGAAGCGTGTATGTTGTTGCAGTTTGCAGGCATGAGTGCTTTGGCAAATTCAATTGGAATTTATGGATATAATGCGGCGCAGGATGTAAGCGATCTTACTGCAAAGCAAATCAGTCACATGCTTTGGTATTTGCTGGATGGAATACAAAAAGGCAAACAGGAAGCGCCATTAAATCAGCGCGAAGATTTTAGTGAATTCAAATTAATGTTTGCAGATTTTGAAACCATGTTTTTACAAAGCAAAAAAACACAACGCTGGTGGATGCAGTTACCCGATAAAACTTTTGTTGCCTGCAGCGAAAGGGATTATGCAACGGCTTTACATAATGAAATTCCTGAACGCTGGTTACGCGCTGCAGAAAGAAGTTAGCAATTTTATGTTACCGGCAATTATATTACATGGCATCGGCGTTGTAGCCTGTCCTCAACTTGATTGGAGATGCCTCACCTGTACAATTACATTTCATGGCAGCAATTCATACAACTTTATCATTACTAACTTTGCAACATGCAATACACGCTGAAAAAATCTTTAGGGCAACACTTTTTAAAAGATGAAAACATCAGTCGCAATATTGTTTCAGCGTTAACCAAAAATTCATTTAATCAATTATTGGAAATTGGCCCTGGTGCCGGCGCTTTAACTAAATTTTTGCTTCAGTTAAACGAAATAGATTTTAAAGCCATCGAACTTGATGAAGAAAAAATTGAATACCTGTTGCAAACATATCCATCAATAAAAAACAAAATTATACATAAGGATTTTTTAAAAACTGAGCCTCCGTTTGAAGGCAGTTTTGCAGCGGTTGGTAATTTTCCTTACAACATTTCTTCACAAATTCTTTTTAAAATTCTTGAATGGAAAGATCAGGTTCCGGTTGTTATTGGCATGTTTCAAAAAGAAGTTGCGCAACGCATTGCAGCAAAACCAAACAATAAGATTTATGGTATATTAAGTGTGTTGGTGCAGGCATTTTATAGCGTAGAATATTTGTTCGATGTTTCTCCGTCTTCATTTAATCCGCCGCCAAAAGTTATGAGCGGTGTTATATCATTAAACAGAAAACAGGAAATTTTAAACATGAAAAATGAGAAAGAATTTTTCCTGCTGGTAAAAACCGGTTTTAATCAACGAAGAAAAAAATTGCGAAACGCTGTGCGTAATTTATTCAACGATGATATTTTGCAGGATGAAATTTTTGACAAGCGCGCAGAACAATTAAGTATTGAAGATTTTGCAGCACTGACTTTTAAAATGAAATGAATTTTAAGAGCTTTACTGAAACAGGAATATGTGGCTCATTTCATGCATCACTAAAAAATACAGATGAAAATATGATTAGGAAGAAAGTAATTGTTACGGCAAAAGTGCATGCATATTTATTAGATGAATTAAAAACTAAAGGCTATGAAATTCTGCATATTCCTGCTGTAACGTATGAAGAAATTGGTTCGCTTATTTCAAATACAAACGGATTAATTGTAACAACAAAACTTAAGGTTGATAAAGATTTAATTGATAAAGCAAATAATTTAAAATGGATTGGAAGATTAGGAAGCGGAATGGAATTAATTGACGTGGAATATGCAGAAAAAAAAGGAATTGTTTGCGTAAGCAGCCCTGAAGGAAACAGGAATGCTGTTGCAGAACATTCGCTCGGTTTGTTATTAAACCTGCTTAATAATATCAGCAGCAGTTTTGAAGAAGTGAAAAATGTTGAGTGGTTACGCGACGCAAACCGTGGCACGGAACTAAGCGACAAAACAGTTGGTATAATTGGATTTGGCAACACAGGCGAAGCATTTGCCAAACTACTTTCTTCATTTAATTGCACCGTGCTTGCGCACGATAAATATAAATTTGGTTATGCGCACGATTACGTTCGTGAAGCCGAGCCTGAACAGATAGCACGTTATGCTGATGTAGTGAGTTTGCATCTTCCGTTGACAAACGATACTTTTCATTATGCTAATGAAAAGTTTTTTAAACAACTGGAAAGAAAGCCTGTTTTTCTTTCGTGCTGCAGGGGAGAAGTTACTGATACAAAAGCTTTGATAAACGCACTTGATAATAACTTTATAAAAGCAGCCGGCATAGATGTTTTAGAAAATGAAAATTTAAGTTCTTTTTCACCGGAGGAAAAACACACACTTGAAAATTTATACAACCGGAAAAATGTGATCGTTACGCCACACATTGCCGGTTATACACATGAGGCTTTTTTTAAAATGGCAAAAATTGTATTGGATAAACTGGAGAAAAAAGGCGTTTTGTAATTAGTCTGAGAGACAACAAACTCTGAAAAACCGGGGAGTTTAAAACTTAAAAAAAGACTTCCTAAATTTCTGTCTTTACTGGCTTACACACTTTCGGACTTACAGACTTCTTACTATATTTGTAATATGCAACGCTGCATTATTTGTGGCGTTGTATTTTTTTACTCTAAAAACGATAGATA
>JBDUBY010000354.1:0-10922 GCA_040003735.1 Parafilimonas sp. | reverse complement strand
TTAAACTTTTTACCTGCTTCAACTATTTTCATAAAAACACTTTTATCAAATTTACAATTTTGTTTTTTGAACAGCAACAGCTAGTTCTTATTTCATTCTACTTCTTACCTCGCTGCTCCTTCCACATTTCATTAAAAGTTTTATTGCTGAAATCCAGGTTAGCTCTGTGTTTCGTCCAGCCTTTAAATAAAGTATTCACTACTTTATTTTTCATATTGCCGTTGCCCATATTCATCATGCTGCGTTTTAAGCTGGAGAGTTTCCACATTTTCCAGGCAACACGTTCAGCCACGGAACTATCGCCTTCGGCAACTGCTTCATAACGGTTCTCTAATAACAATTCGTGCAGGTTAATTCTTACAGGACAAACTTCTGTACAATTGCCACACAATGATGAAGCATAACTTAAATGTTTATACTCTTTTAAATTTTTTAAATGTGGCGTGATAACGCTTCCAATGGGGCCACTGTAAGTTGTGTCATAACTATGCCCGCCAATATTTTTATAAACAGGACAAGCATTTAAACAGGCACCACAACGGATACAATATAATGCTTCACGTGTTTTGGGGTTGGCGAGTAAATTTGTTCTTCCATTATCTAATAAGATCACATACATTTCTTCAGGCCCGTCGGTTTCATTTTTTTGTTTTGGTCCTGAAATGATGGTGTTATAAACTGTAAGTTTTTGTCCTGTTCCATACGTTGCAAGTAGTGGCAGAAACAAACTTAAGTCGGTTAATGAAGGAAGCATTTTTTCAATAGCAGCAACTACAATATGTGTTTTAGGAAAAGCAGAACTTAATCTCGCATTGCCTTCATTTTCTGTAACAGAAATAGAACCTGTGTCAGCAATTAAAAAATTTGCGCCTGTAACACCAACTTCCGCTTCAACATATTTTTTTCTTAATTTTTCTCTTGCAACTAATGTGAGTTGTTGCGGCGATAAACCTTCCGGTGTTCCTAATTTCTCGGCAAACAATTTTGCTACATCTTCTTTGCTTTTATGCATTGCCGGCGTTACGATGTGATACGGCGGTTCATTATCTAATTGCTGAATATATTCACCCAAATCTGTTTCAATACTTTCAATTCCATTTTTTTCTAAAAATTTATTCAGGTGAATTTCTTCCGTCACCATGCTTTTGCTCTTTACAAGCGTTTTGCAATTTTTCGCTTTGCAAATCTTACCGATTTCAGTTAAAGCTTCTTCCGCAGTTTCAGCCCAAATAACTTTTGCGCCACGCGCTGAAATATTTTTTTCAAACTGTTCCAGCATTGAACCGAGGTTTTCTATGGCGCGCCATTTAATATTCTTTGCCTGTTCACGCACAGCCATTATATCATCAAACTGCAACTTGGCCTGCGGCACAACAGCATTGTATTTGTTGATGTTGAAATTGATCTTGCGGCGATGATCAAGATTAGCTGCTTTAACAGTGCTTTTCGCTATAAATGTTGATGCGGATTTACTCATGATGATATCATCAAAAGTACAAATCAATTTACGTTATACACATAAATTGTATTTTATAAAAAGAAGTAAAATGGGGAAATGTTTCGAATATGGATCAATAAAAAATTACTGTAGCATTCCTTTCCAGATAAGTATTAAAAGAACAATGCCTGCAATAATGCGATAAACGCCAAACAGTTTAAAACCATATTTCTGTAAATAAGAAATAAACAACTTTATGGCCAGCATAGCCACCACAAATGCAACAAAAGAACCTATAATGAGTAATTTCAAATTTGTTGAATCTGTAATAATTGCCGGGTTCTCTTTATATGTTTGAAGTAACTTATAACCTGTTGCAGCAGCCATAGTTGGTATAGCAAGAAAAAAAGAAAATTCCGCAGCTAAACGGCGTGTGAGTTTTTGTTGCATCCCACCAACTATACTTGCAGCACTGCGACTTGTTCCGGGTATCATAGCAAGGCATTGCCATAAGCCAATCATAAAGCCTTTTTTATAGGTTATTCCTTCTTCACTATCAATTTTTGGTTGATTGAAAATGTTATCAACAAATAACAATATAACGCCGCCAATCAGCATGCTTACTGCAACCGTTGTTGGGCTTTGTAATAAGTCGTCGATCTTATCACCAAATAAAAAACCGAGCACCAATGCAGGTATTACAGCTACAATCAGTTTAAAATAAAAATTCCAGCGATTCAACGGAAAAAACTTTTTCCAATACAGTATGATAACAGAAACAATTGCACCTAACTGAATAGCAACCTCAAAAAACTTTACAAATTCATCTGAAGCAATGCCCATAATTGAGCTTGCAATAATCATATGCCCGGTTGATGATATCGGCAGAAATTCCGTTATGCCTTCAATAATGCCAAGTATAATAGCCTGTATAATAGTCATGAACTTGTTTTGGTAAATTAATCAATATAAAAAAAGCGCTGATAACAGCGCCGTAACTTATGCATTTGCTGCTGGCTTAGGTTTGCGTAAAATAGCAAATAATTCAACCAGTAAACCGCCAATAATTAAAATGGGAGCAATAGTTACACGCGTTGTGCTATACACCACTTTCGGATCGAATGTATTGGGATCCTGGCTTCTGCCACCACTCATTAAAATCATTCCTAAAATAACAATTACACCACCAATAATCATCCATTTATAATTCTCCTTATTGAATAATTCCGGTGCGGGAGCAACCGTTTTTCTTGCAGCAGAAGTTGGATTTACAACAACAGTTTGTTTTTGTTGTGGTGATTGTTTTTTGATCTCGGCCATTAGTATAATTAATTAAAAGTGCTGCAAGATAGGGAATTTGAAAAATTATTTTTTATTAGATATTCGTTAATTATTGAAATGCTTTTTTCTTTTTCCGGTTACCAGCTAATTTTTTTATGGCATCGTTCCTTGCGTCGCAACACTTGTACAACATATTTTCAAGTAACTGTTGGTTCAAATGCAAAGCTCATAACAATTCAAAAATTCAAAAATTTCCAATTAACGAATTCTATCTCGGTTTATATTTGGCTTCATCGTAGATCTGTTTTTCAGATGTATTTATCAACTGTGGCAAGGTTATATTTTCATGCGTATCCATCCATTTTTTTACAATCTGCCACCCAATAAACTGGCCAATAAAACCCGGTGAATTATTACCAAAAGCTTCTGTTTTTGGGCCATCCTGCATATAATCTCTTATTTGAATCGGGTCAGTTATAAAAAGCAAATTGTTTTGTACAAAATAATTCCAGATACCTGCTTCGTTGCTATAACAACTATTTAATTGTTGTTGCGTATAACCAGTTTTTAAACTATCGGCAAGCTGCGGTAAAAAATGATCAAGAAGATATAAGCGTTTTCCTGCATCAACCATTTGGTACACTAAAGGATCGCTGCCGCTTTTTTCAGGATAAATATCACCAACAATATTCTTCATGCAATTAACCGGAATATATGCAGGTTCAAAACGGCGTTGCTGGTAATCAGGGTAAACTTCAGTTATAAATTCAGAACTATAAACAGAAAAATTGTGGCCGAGATATAATTGCAATCCAACTGCAAGCCCGCTTTGTGTAAGCACATTTGCATAGCCTTCAACCGGGCCAACAAAAGTGATCACATACTGCGGTGTTTTATAATCAGGAAAATAATATTTTACATACTGTAATCCGTTTTTTATTTGCTTGAATTCATTATCAAAATTGCCGAAACTTTTCTCCGTTGTATCATACACAAAACGATAATCATGCAAAAACATTTTTATTTTTTGTGCAACTGAATCCGGTTGCGGCGGCAACACCATAATGTTGTACAAATAATCATTCAGGAAAGAACCATATTCCGCTTGCAGTTTGTTTAAAGATGCTTCCATATTATTTGTGTCGATGGAAAACAAATCTTTATCAAAACGTTTTAGCTGCACATCAATTTTTATGTTGGAAACATCAGGCGCAGGCTTTTTGTTTTTGCAGGAAAATATCAGCAAACAAAAAAATATCGAAAGAAAAATTTTCATGTTGCAAATATGAATTTGTATGCGTAAGTAAGTTGTTAATATTATCAACAATGCACTGTCAATTTTTGAAATAATATCTAAACTCTGTTTGCTCAGTTTGCTCTGTGCGCTAATTTTTCGCACGGAGATAACAAAGCAAACAGAGATAATACAAGAACACGAAGTAGTTGTTAATAATTTTTATAACAACGAACTTTGCACAATATGAAGATTTCATTAGCGCAACAGAATTATCATATCGGCAACTTTAAAAGCAACACTGCAAAAATTATTGAAGGAATAAAGAAAGCGAAAGCTGATGGTGCAGATTTGGTGATGTTCAGTGAACTATGTGTTTGCGGTTATCCGCCAAGAGATTTTGTTGAGTTCAGCGATTTTATTAATAAATGCTACAAAGCAATTAATGAAATAAAACAGCATGCAGACACGATTGGCGTATTAATTGGCTCGCCGGCGCGCAATCCAAATATTGAAGGCAAAGATTTGTTTAACGCTGCATTTTTTTTATATGAGAAAGAAATAAAAGCAGAGATTCATAAAACATTATTACCAACATATGATGTGTTTGATGAATACAGGTATTTTGAACCCGCATACGATTGGAAAATTGTTGAATTCAAAGGAAAGAAGCTTGCTATAACAGTTTGCGAAGACATATGGAATTTGGGCGACAATCCTTTGTATCGTGTTTGCCCGATGGATAAATTGATGCAACAAAATCCTGATGTGATGCTCAACATCAGCGCATCTCCGTTTGACTATACGCATCATGAAGACCGTAAAGCAACCATCAAACTAAATGTATTAAAATATAAACTGCCCATGTTTTATTGTAACACAGTTGGCAGCCAAACAGAAATTGTTTTTGATGGAGCTTCGCTGGTGTTTGATAAACATGGCAATCTCTGCAAGTTCTTATCAATGTTCAAAGAAGATTTTACAACCGTTGTTTTAAACGATGATGGAACAGTTGATGCGCCAATTATTGAACCGGCAGAACATCTGCCCAATTCAGAATTGGTTATAAAAGAATTTAATCCTGAACTTAATCTTGAAATGATTCGTGACGCATTGTTATTAGGCATTCGTGATTATTTTAAAAAGATGGGTTTTACGAAAGCGATTCTTGGTTCTTCAGGCGGCGTTGATAGCGCACTCGTTCTTACGCTTGCATGCGAGGCATTAGGTAAAGAAAATGTTCGTGCTGTATTAATGCCTTCGCCGTATTCAAGTGAACATTCTGTAAGCGATGCGGAGCACCTCAGTAAAAATCTTGGTAATCCTTATAATATTATTCGCATTGATTCTATTTATGAAGATTTTTTAAAAACATTAAAACCAGTTTTTAATGATTTGCCTTTTTCTATTGCGGAAGAAAATATTCAAAGCAGGATACGTGGAAATTTGTTGATGGCAATAGCAAATAAGTTTGGATATATTTTATTAAACACTTCCAACAAAAGTGAACTCGCAACCGGTTACGGAACTTTATATGGTGATATGGCCGGCGGTTTAAGTGTGTTGGGCGATTGTTATAAATCGCAAATTTTTGCGTTGGTAAAATTTATTAATCGCGATAAAGAAATTATTCCAAATAATATTCTAACCAAAGCGCCAAGCGCTGAATTACGACCGGATCAAAAAGATTCAGACAGTCTTCCTGATTACGAAATTCTTGATACGATTTTGTATCAGTATATTGAACGCAGGTTAGGTCCTGCAGAAATAAAAGCGATGGGTTTTGAAGCCGCAACTGTTGATCGCACATTAAAAATGGTTAATACAAACGAATATAAACGCAACCAGTTTTGCCCTATTATCCGCATCTCAGAAAAGGCGTTTGGCGTTGGCAGAAGAGTGCCAATTGTTGGAACATATTTGAATTAAATTCAGCTAAACAATTTTTTGTTTTAGTGCTTTAGCAACAGCTTCTGAATTGCTGCTTACATGTAATTTCCTGTACACATTTTTTACATGAGATTTTACTGTTTCAAAAGAAATCATCATAGCATCTGCAATCATTTTATAACTCATGCCTTGCACAAGACATTGCAATAATTCTTTTTCTTTTGCCGTAAGATGATAATCATTTTGGTGTACAGGCACAGCCGATTGAAAATACTGTATTACTTTTCTGGCAACGGCCGGTGATAATGCCGAGCCTCCTTTATGCACATCAGTTAATGCATTTAATATTTCATCAGGTGAAGAATTCTTAAGCAAATAGCCGTTGCCACCAGCCTGCAGCGATTGAAAAATTCTTTCACTATCATCAAACACAGTTAATATAAGTATTGGTATTTCGGGAAATTTATTTTTGATCAATCGCGTTGCATCAATGCCATTCATGAAAGGCATTTCAATATCTGTAACTATTATATCGGGCATTAATTTATTTATAACTGCAACAACGTTTCGTGTATCAGCAAACGCGCCAATACATTCAAATTTTTCAGATGAATAGATAAGCAATTGTAATGATTCACGCAAATGTTTATTGTCTTCAAAAACTACAACAGAATTTTTTTTGGATGATAAAAGCATAATGCAATTTCAGAATTAATTATTTAAAGTTTTCTGCCGAATATGAGGGAGAGGAATTGTTATTTTTATTAAGGTGCCTTTGCCGTCTGCTGAATTAATTTCATAATTCCCTTTACAATCTTTTGCACGCATAGCCATTGTATCAAGCCCGTTGCCATAAGTTATCGCTGATATATTAAAGCCTTTTCCATCATCTTTAATAGTAAGTTCAATATTTTTTTCAATAAGTTTTAAACTGATAAAAATATTTTTTGCATCAGCATATTTTAATGTGTTATTGATCGCTTCTTTAAAAATGAGAAAGATATTTTTCCTTACTTCCATTGAAAACTTAAGCCTATCAATTGCTTCATCGGTTTGCAAATGAATATTAAATAATGCAACGTCTTTTATTCGCGCAACATATTGTTCCAGCTTGTCACGCACATTACTGCCTTCATCATATTTCGG
The DNA here is from genome assembly GCA_040003735.1 of Parafilimonas sp. GTDB lineage: Bacteria > Bacteroidota > Bacteroidia > Chitinophagales > Chitinophagaceae > Parafilimonas. Next base: position 3,933 of record JBDUBY010000354.1, on the reverse strand, counting down.
GTTCATCATCCAAACAATATCACCCATTTTATCAATCACCTCTTTTGTGTTTGATGAGATTTTTTCTAGCATATTGTAGTTATTGTTTTCGTTATGTTTTGCAGTTGCAGCCATCTTACTTAACAATAAAATACTGCTTAAAGAACTGCCTACTTCATCGTGCAAATCTGCAGCAAGCTGGTTACGAATTTTTACTTCTTTTAATTGTTGCTTTATGCGACTGCGGTTAAAAAGCACGACAAATAAAATTATTATCAGCACAATGCTGATAAAGGAAAATATTTGTACAATATGCTGTTTCGAGATCTGTTCCTTATCAAGTTTTGATTTTGCATTTAATAACTCAATAGCTCTGTCTCTTTTTTCAGTTTCATATAAAGCAAACATTTTTGAAATAGAATCTGCACGGTTTTTATTTGCGATACTGTCTTTAAATTTTTGCGTAATGATATTAAAATTATATGCCTGCCTGTAATCGCTTATATCTCTATACAAAATGCTAAGCTGCTCTGCTGCATTGTAAGCGTATCTTACATCTTGCAGCGAATCAAAATAATTATAAGCCTGCCTAAGAAGTTTTTCAGCCTGCGTATATTGTTTTTTTATTATTAAAATGCTGCCCACATTTATTTGCTCATATTCAATATTACCTGTACTATTTAATTGTGTAAACCAATGCAATGCCCGGTTATAGTAATAGTAAGCAGAATCAATACAGTTTAAGCAATTATTATTAAGATGTTTTTTTTGAAAAGCTTCGCCTAAATTATCGGACGCATATGCAATTGTTTCAGGATCCTCATCCTCCGTACCTATTGCATAATTTATGTGGAAATAATACAGCGCTGAATCATATATTTTTTGCTGCATTAATAAATAACCATAGGCCGAATAAGAAGGCACCAAATATTGCAAAGTATCCAGCTTTTTTGCTATTGCAATTGATGAAAGAATAAATTTTTTTCCTTTTTCATACAACTGCATATCACCATAAGTAGAACCTATCGTTAAATCAATTAGTGATAAACCACTTTCATCTTTTGACTTTTCAATTAATGGCCTTGCTTTTTTTAGGCAGTTCAGCAACTTCACATATTCTTCGCCATCCTGGTACACATAGCTAAGATTAACCAAGCTTCTGCCTTCTAAAACAAAATATTTTGCTTTGTGTAAATAAGCGACTGACTGTAATAAAAAATATTCCGCAGAATCCCTGTTCCCTAAACAATACCAGCTCCATCCTATGGCATTATAAGCATCTCCAATGGCTGTATCATTTTTTGTATTGGTTGATATGTTTAAAGCAAGCTTTGCCACAATCAATGCAGAATCTGGCTTTACTGCAGATAATCCCATCGATTGATGTGTAAGCTTATTTATCTTTTTCACAAAGGCACTTGCGTGCGTTTTCAGCTCAATTGATTCATTTTTCTGTTGGGCAATTGCAGTAAACGCACAACAACAAAAACAAGTTTGTAAAATTATTTTTAGTAAAACGATTGAGTTAAAAATAACTCTTCTGTTAAGTCCCAAATAAGTGTTTTTGTTTGGCAGCATGGTTAAATAAAATTAAACGTATTTTATAAACACTGCTCCTGTTTTTTATCCCTCACATTCGGGATTGTACAAGCTTAATCACATAAATATTTTTGCTGTATAAAAATTACTTATAGAAAGCAATATTCATTCGCGAAAAACATGAAGTTTTCAAACTTCAGAAATTGTCAAAATGTGAAAAATTAAAATTATTAACCAATCAAAAAAGTAAAACACAAAATCATGAAACTAAAATTACTATTGCTGCAACTATTGTTTGCATGCTTCTTCATCACAAAAATTTCTGCACAGGATTTATACACAGGTGTGTGGCGTGCAGGTACAGACAACTATGCTTTATATGCAGAACTTAACTGGACAGATTTTACAGCTAAGTGGAGTTCGCTGGCGAAACAAAATCTCAGGCTTGTTGATGTTTCAACCTATATTAAAAATGGAACCCGTTATTACAACGGTGTGTGGCGTGGAGGCACTGATAATTATGCATTACTAAATGGATTAAACTGGACTGATTTTGTGGCTCAATGGACATCCCTGGCAAAACAAAATCTACGGCTTGTTGATATTGAAACATATATGTCTGGCAGTACACGTTTATATATTGGTGTGTGGCGTGCAGGTACTGATAATTATGCATTATTAGGCGGGCTTAACTGGACAGATTTTACAGCGCAATGGACATCGCTTGCAAAACAAAATCAGCGCTTGATAGATGTAGCAAGTTACCTGCAAAACGGTACAAGATTATATACAGGTGTGTGGCGTGCAGGCACTGATGATTATGCATTATTGAACGGGCTTAACTGGACAGATTTTACAGCGCAATGGACATCGCTTGCAAAACAAAACCTAAGGCTTATAAACATAAGCAGCTATATGAAAAATAATACACGTGTTTACCTTGGTGTATGGCGTGCAGGTAAAGATAATTATGCATTATGGAATGCTACGGACTGGGAAAGCACAGTTTCTAAATGGGCAGAATTAGGTAACGCAAAATTGCGACTGATAAATCTTGAAACTTTTGAAACCACTTGCGATGCAAGCTGCCTCGATCATGCATTAATGCCTGATAATTTGAGCACAAGCTGGCGCGATACATATGACTATCATATTACTGCTGGTAAATATCATTGCAATGGCACACCAGGCTCCTGCGACACAGGAAGATTTCATGCAACTTCGGTTGTGTACAGTTGGCCTAATTTAAAATTGAATGGTAATTATTACCTGCGTAATTCCGTTGTGTTTGGCGCCAAAGATCAAATTTTTACATTGCCTTTTAAAGATGCAGCAAACAGCATGGGACATAATGGTTGGCGTTACAATACTGGCGATTGGCATCATGCAATTGATTATTCCCGCAACGATAAAAGTACATTCCAGGTAGCAGCAGCAGCAGCAGGCAGAGTAATTTATATAGGATGGGATTATTGGAGTGGTAACACTATGGTAATAAGTCATGATGTTGGCAGCAGAAAAGATGTTTATCGCACTATTTATATGCACTTGCAAAATGGTCCTACGAACGATTGCGGTAAAGCATGGAGTGTAAGTGTACCTCAAATATATAATGCTGATGATAACAGTAACCAGGTTAATTATAAGCATTATCTAAACTCAACAGGTTGCCCGGAAGATGCAAGTCAGCGTAATCCTGATGTAGCGCATTGGGGCAAGAATTCACAAAAGATAGATATGAGTTTGCTTAACAAAACTGTTACAGCAGGGCAGGTGATAGGCTATTCAGGCAGTACAGGACCTGGTGGTTGTGGAAGCCTTGATGGGCATGTTAATGTGAACACACATTTGCATATTTTCTTTGCTTTCAAAGATGCAACTGATGACCATTGGTATTTCTTTGATCCTTATGGAATCTATAGCATGCCATATTGTTATCCCACAGGTGTAAATGAAGCAATAAATGGCCAATGTTCAAGATACTCAGTTGCATGGAAGAATGGCAAGCCAGATTATGCAGCAGGTTCGTTTGCTGAAACAACGGAAACAGTATCACTTATTGAAGCCGATGCAAGAATAAACAAGGTTACAATTTCACCCAATCCTTCTGCTGGCAACATAACAGTTAAATATAATAGCAATAGTATTGGCAAAATAAATATTACTATATACGATAAAACAGGACAATCAATTTCTAAAAAAGCAGATTATGCAGTTAAAGGCGATAATACTTATCGGTTTAATTTATCTAATTTTTTACCTGGAATATATTTTGTTGAAATAAGTGATGGAGTTAATAAAGTTCGCAACAATTTTATTATAAGCAGATAATATTATTAAGTGTATAAATTTTAAAAGCGTCTTCTTTCAAAAAAAGGAAGGCGTTTTTTATTTACTGAAAAAGAAATCCTTCAT
>JBDUBY010000245.1:0-33843 GCA_040003735.1 Parafilimonas sp. | reverse complement strand
ATGAGTAATAAAGCAATCATGCTTATTAAAATATTTTTTGAAAGAAATCAATAATATTTGTTTGATTCCAGAACACAACAAACAAAATAACTACTGAAAAAACCATTAATAATATATATGTGCCCACTTTACCATTCTGCACCAGCCTTAACCTGCGTGATGAATATTGAATAAATGTTCCCACGCCGTTTACAAAACCATCAATGCCTAATTTTTCAATTACATTTTTAAAGAAAGCGGCGAGATAAGAAACCGGGTTTACAATAAGTGCATTATAAATTTCATCAACATACCATTTATTTGCAAGCACTTTTCCCAGGCCTTTAGGTTCATTTAATTCTGGCTTCTTAATATATTTTGCTAACGCGATAATAATTGCAATTACAGCAACTGCAACAGAAATCCCCATCAGCATAAAATTTTTACTGCTGGTTAATTGAACTGCTTTTTCTGTTATAAGAACAGGTGATAAAAACTGGTGAAGGCTTGCATTACCACCAAACACTTCAGGCACATTTACAAAGCCGCCAATTACAGCAAGAATTGCAAGAATCAGTAGCGGAATAGTGATAGCTAAAGGACTTTCATGCAAATGATTTTTCTGCTCTTCAGTGCCGCGAAATTCACCAAGAAAAGTTGTTGCATATAAGCGAAACATATAGAAAGCCGTCATTCCCGCACCAATTACACCAAGCACCCAATAAATTGGATTAGCCGCATAAGCCGCTGCAAGAATTTCATCTTTTGAAAAGAAACCACTGAATGGCGGAATACCGGATATAGCAAGGCAGGCAGCTAAAAAAGTGATGTGTGTAACAGGCATATATTTTTTCAGTCCGCCCATATAACGCATATCCTGCTGATTATGCAATGCATGAATAACAGAACCTGCACCAAGAAATAATAACGCTTTAAAAAATGCATGCGTCATTACATGAAACACTGCGCCGGTGTAAGCGCCAACGCCTAACCCTAAAAACATATAACCAAGCTGGCTAACGGTTGAATATGCCAGTACTTTTTTAATATCATTTTGTTTAATGGCAATACTCGCTGCCAATAAAGCTGTTGCAATACCAATAATCGCAACAAGGTTTTCTGCAACTGGGCTTAATGAATATAAGGCGTTACTTCTTGCCACCATATAAATACCTGCTGTTACCATTGTTGCTGCATGTATTAATGCAGAAACAGGCGTTGGGCCAGCCATTGCATCGGGCAACCATGTATATAAAGGGATTTGTGCACTTTTACCCATCGCACCAATAAATAATAAAACGGTAATGCCGGTTATATCGATTGAAGAAAGATGCGACACGTTTGCAAATACATCATTATAATTTAGCGTTCCTAATTTTGAAAGCAACCAAAAAATGCCAAGTAAAAAACCTACATCGCCAATGCGATTCATGATAAAAGCTTTCTTTGCTGCGTAATTATAATTATCGTTTTTAAACCAATACCCAACTAATAAATAAGAACATAAACCAACACCTTCCCAACCTAAAAACATAATCAGGTAATTAGCACCCAATACCAGCAATAACATGGAGAAAACAAAAAGATTTAGATAGGAAAAATAGCGCGCAAAATGTTCCTCTTTTTCTTCATGCATATAGGATGTTGAATACACATGAATTAAAAAACCAACGCCGGTAATGATCAATAAAAATAAAACGGAAAGCTGATCAACCTGGAAAGCAAAATCAATTTTAAAAGAAGAAATATTTATAAATTGAAACAATGGAGGAACCGCTAAAGCGCCACCAGACTTTACATCAAAAAATAAAATACAGCTTACAATAAATGAAGCAAGAATTGCGCCACTGCCGACAATACCCACCATGCTTTTTGATAACGATTTTCTAAACAAACCATTTAACAAAAAACCAAGCAAAGGAAAAAGCGGAATTAAGTAAACTAAATTCATATTAAGCTACTCCGGAGAGCTTTAATTTTTCAGCCTGTTTAAATAATTTATATCTGTTGAATGTGTGTTGCGGTACATCATTACAATTATTGCTAACCCCACACTTACTTCTGCCGCTGCAACTACCATTATAAAGAACACGAACAACTGCGCGTCTGTACCAACATTTATCGGTGCACCTCTGTTATCAGTATTAGCTAAAGCGTAATGCATTTTTGAAAATGCCACCAGCATCAGGTTTACTGAATTCAGCATTAATTCAATACACATAAAAACAATAATGGCATTGCGGCGAATTAATACACCGGCTACGCCAATACAAAAAAGCGCTGCTGCTAAAATTATATAATACTGAATCGGCATAAAACAATTTGAAAATTTACCAATTTGAAAATTTGAAAACGAAAAACATCCATGTGCTATTTTAAACTTAGCACATCTTCAAATTCTCAAATCATTCTTTCTTCCCAATTACAACTGCACCAACCATTGCGCTCAAAAATAATATACTGCTTATTTCAAACGGCACCACATATTGCGTAAATAAAACGTTACCTAAATTTTGTATCAATCCAATACCACCTTCAGTTATTGAGATGCTATTGTGAATTTCTCCTGCTGAACGCACTGCAGAAATCATCACTGTTAATAATAAACATCCGGCAACTACGCCAGCGAGTTTTATTAATGAATTTCTTTGCGGCTCTGTTTCATTATTTAAATTCATCAGCATTATAACAAAAAGAAACAATACCATAATTGCACCTGCGTAAACAATTAAATTTACTATGGCAAGAAACTGTGCATTCAATAAAATATAGTGCCCGCTTATGCAAAAGAAAACTACGATTAACCAAAGCACACTGTGTACCGGATTTTTGCTTACAACAACCATTAAAGCGCTGAATAAAGCAAGCGCACTTAAAAACCAGAATAATATTTCTGTGGCAGTCATTAGTTATTTTTCTTTTTGCTAATTTCTCTTAAACCTTTTGCTTGTTCAAATTCTTCAGGTTGTGTTTTAGGATCAGGAATCAACAAATCTTGTTTATTATAAATAAAATTTTTTCGGTTGTATCCTGAAGGCGCAAATGTTTCGGTTAAATAAATAGCATCTTTCGGGCAGGCATCTTCACAAAAGCCGCAGAAAATACAACGCAACATATTTATCTCATACTTTGCTGCATATTTTTCTTCGCGATACAAATCTTCTTCGCCAGGCATTCTTTCAGCAGCTTCCATTGTTATTGCTTCTGCCGGGCAAGCCAGTGCGCATAAACCGCAGGCGGTGCAACGTTCCCTGCCTTCTTCATCACGATTTAAAATCTGTACGCCCCTAAACACAGGGCTGAAAGGGCGCTTTTGTTCAGGATATTGAATGGTTACTTTTTTCTTAAAAAAATGCTTTAAAGTAATAAGCATTCCAATGCCAATATTCCATAAGTAAATGCTTTCTAAAAAAGTCATTTTTTTACGGTCAACCGGTTTTGCTCTGTTCGTTAATGTCGTCATTCTATACATTCAAAAATAAAAACTAATAAGTCAAAACCTAATTTAATTAATAACTTTTAAATTTTTCATTTCAACTTTTCTTACAATTTTTTTGTTATCAGCTTCATCTCTTTTGGCATCGCCTGTTGTGTCACTCCCTTCAACTTTCAATAATGCTATTCAGCATTATCTGAAAATTTCTTCTTTCTTCGTTCAACAATAATTTTAATAATAATAAAAACAACAGCCAATGCAACACTTGAATACAATAAAATGTTGCCTGCTGCAGGATTTATGGAGGCATAAAAGATGCCACCAAATATTATTATGAACAATAGCACGCGAATAATCTGTAATATTATTTGCGTTCTTTTGGGTAACGATTTGTCTAAAAAAATATTCATTAGTATTTTATTTCAGTTAATTTTTATAAGGATTAAAAATATTTATTTTATTAAAATAATATGCTGAATACTTTAAAAAAAGATAAATGAAACATAAAATAAATGCGGCATAAAAAATAGCTGTTGAAAGTGCTGATGGATAAAATTTAATAAGTATGCAACCAATAATAAAAGTTACAAGAAATAAAAAATAAGAAACCAATAAAACCTTACGCCATTTTGTTGGAAAAATTTTAAACAACGATAAACGCATTAGAAATTGCATAATCAACTTATTTTTTAAGCCATAAAATTACTGCGCCTGTTACTACCATGTTTGCCAATGCCAACGGAATTAATTTTTTCCATCCAAGATTCATTAACTGATCGTAACGAAATCTCGGCACGGTCCACCTGATCCACATAAATAAAAATATAAAAATGAAAATCTTAATCATAAAGCAAACAATACCTGCAACCGCCAGCCAGTTGCCCCAATCTGTATGTGCAGATTCATTAAAGAATGGAATATCATAACCACCAAAAAACAGCGTTGCCATTATTGCGCTGCTGATAAACATATTTACATATTCAGCAAATAAATAAAACCCAAGTTTCATGGAAGAATATTCCTGGTGATAACCCATGTTTAATTCGCTTTCTGCTTCAGACAAATCGAAAGGTGTACGATTACATTCAGCTAATGCGCACACAAAAAATATTAAAAACCCAAGTGGCTGATACCAGATATTCCAATGCGATTGCATTTGTTGTTCAACAATTATTTTTAAACTTAAACTGCCCGTCATCATTAATAAAGCAATGAACGAAAGGCCCATTGCCAGCTCATAGCTTATTACCTGGCTGGCACCGCGCAAAGCTGCAAGCAAAGAAAATTTATTGTTTGATGCCCAGCCGCCGATCATAAGGCCATACACGCCTAAACTTACTACGGCAAAAACATATAAGATTCCAATATTTACATCTGCAATTTGTAAGGCAATTGTTCTTCCAAATAAAGTAATGTCTCCGCTCCAGGGCACAACGGCACAAGTCATCATTGCGGTTAACATTGCGAGTGACGGGCCCAGAACAAATAAAATTTTATTGGAACTGTTTGGAATAATTTCTTCTTTAAAAAACAATTTCATTCCATCTGCAAGCGGTTGTAAAAGTCCAAATGGTCCGGCGCGGTTTGGACCAATTCTATCCTGCATAAAAGCAGCAATTTTTCTTTCAGCATAGGTTGAATACATGGCAACCAATAGCGAAGCCATTACAACAATAGCAATCAGAATTAATTTTTCTATTAACAAAAACCAGTCTATTGTTAGCAGATTAATCATTCAGAATTATTTTTAATTATTTTTTTCATTTCTTTTTTCATCTGCTTCTTCAAAGTCTTCGCTGTGTGCAGGGCCTTCAATTAAATCCAATCTAATTTCAGCTTCATTTACTTCGCTTACTTTGTGTATATCCAGCATATACCTTGGCTTTGTGCCATCCATTACTTCCTGCAAAAACTCAGGTGGCTTCATTAACCCAACATATTTATTTTGTGCAATAACAGACTGGCGGTTCACTTTTGTTGTGCCTTCAATCACCCAATCTTTTGTTAGTTTTTTTTCAAAGCGGCATTCATTACAAATCCAACCTGTTTTTCCATCTGATGCAATTGCTATTTCACCCCATTCATCTTTACGGGCAGTAACACGAAATACTTCATCGCCACGCATCCACAATCTTACTTCACCGCTACATTTAGGGCAATCGCGATGTGCATCAACAGGCTTTGTAAACCATACACGATTTTTAAAACGGAATGTTCTATCGGTTAAAGCACCAACCGGGCAAACATCAATCACGTTGCCAATAAAATCATTGTCTAAACTCTTTTCAATATAAGTAGCGATTTCAGAATGATCTCCGCGATCCAAAATTCCATGTTGTCTTGTGTTGGTTAATTGATCTGCTGCAAACACACAACGATAACAAAGTATGCATCTTGTCATGTGCAACTGAATATGCGGACCTAAAGTATGCTTCTCAAATGTTCTGCGTTTAAATTCGTAACGCGTTCCTTCTACTCCATGATTATAACTTAAATCCTGCAGATCACATTCACCTGCCTGGTCGCATATCGGGCAATCTAACGGATGATTGATCAACAGCATTTCAACAACGCCTTTTCTGGCTTCAATCGCTTTTTGCGAAGTGATGTTTTTCACTTCCATTCCATCCATCACAGTTGTTCGGCAGCTTGCAACAAGTTTGGGCATTGGGCGAATGTCTTTATCAGAACCCTTGCTTACTTCAACCAAACATGTTCTGCATTTGCCACCACTGTTTTGTAAGTTGGAATAATAACACATTGCAGGTGGCACAACATCACCGCCAATCATCCTTGCAGCATTTAATATAGTTGTGCCGGCAGGAACTTCTATTGTTATATTGTCTATTGTTACTTTAAAATTTTGTTGTTGATCAGCCATAATTGAAAAATAAAAATTAAATTATTATCAAGCCATCACTAACTCATCTGCATAATGTGCCAAGCCATAATTTCTTTGTTGTGATTCATCAGGATTCAAAACATGCCATTCAAACTCATCTCTAAAATGTCTTATCGCCGCTGCAACCGGCCAAGCCGCTGCATCACCTAACGGACAAATTGTATTGCCCTCAATCTTGCTTTGAATATCCCATAATAAATCTATATCACTCATCTTTCCTTTGCCATATTCAATGTTCTTTAAAATCTTTTCCATCCAACCCGTTCCTTCACGGCAAGGTGAACATTGACCGCAACTTTCGTGGCGATAAAATCTTGCTAATGTGTATGTATGACGAACTACGCACTGGTCTTCATCTAACACAATAAAACCACCACTTCCCATCATACTTCCTGTTTGAAAACCTCCGTCAGCCAGGCTTTCGTAATTCATCATTCGCGTTTCGCCCTTCGCTGTTTTCAATAAAAGATTTGTTGGAAGAATCGGAACAGATGAGCCTCCTGGGATACAAGCTTTTAATCGTTTCCCGTTTGGAATTCCACCGCAATATTCATCACTATAAATAAACTCTTCAACAGAAATCGTCATATCAATTTCATACACGCCAGGCTTGTTTATATTACCACACGAAGAAATTAATTTTGTTCCCGTTGATTTACCAACGCCAATCTTTGCATACTCATCGCCACCCATATTTATAATTGGAACTACTGCTGCAATTGTTTCAACATTGTTTACAACAGTTGGCCTGTCCCACGCGCCTTTTATAGCAGGGAACGGCGGCTTAATTCTCGGATTACCCCGTTTGCCTTCAAGGCTTTCTATCAATGCAGTTTCTTCGCCGCAGATATAAGCACCGGCACCGCGATGAACATATATTTCGCAATCGAAACCAGAGCCTAAAATATTTTTACCAAGCCAGCCATTATTTTTTGCTTCGGTAATAGCTTGTTCAAGTATATCAATGATCCACGCATATTCGCCGCGGATATAAATGTAGGTTACGTTAGAACCAAGCGCGAATGATGAAACGATTAAACCTTCAATCAATAAATGCGGCAAAAATTCCATTAAATAACGATCCTTGAAAGTACCAGGTTCACTTTCATCTGCATTGCAAACTAAGTGACGCGGAACACCTTCAGGTTTTGCAATGAAGCTCCATTTTAAACCTGTTGGAAAACCTGCGCCGCCACGACCACGCAAACCGCTTTTCTTAACTTCTTCTACCACGTCAGCGGGCGACATTTTGAAAGCTTTCTCAACACTTCTATAACCGCCTTCTCTTCGATATGTTTCATAATATCGAATGCCTTCAACGTGATCTTTTTCTAATAAAACTTTTTTTATAGCCATTCCTTTGTTGGAATTTTTTTATGTTATCAGCTTTAGTACTTCGTGGCATCCCGGTTGTGTCACTCACTTGTACAATATATTTTATTCAGCTTTTTTCTCTTCGTGGTTAAACATCCAGTTTATACCAAACTTATCCTGCAACATACCAAAAGTTGCTCCCCAAAATTGTTTCGCCAAAGGCATGGTAACTTTTCCGCCTCCAGCCATTTTATTAAATACTTCTTCAATCTTTTTCGCATCATCTACTTCAACAGACAATTGAATATTTCCATCGGTATTCGCAAGTCGCCCGTCAAAAGAATCCGAAATCATTATTATATTATCACCAAATTTTACGCGGGAATGTATAATCTTATCTTTCAAACTTTCATCCCCTTTCATCGGGCTATCGCCATAACGGTTTATCATTAATATTTCTCCGTTGAAAGTGTCTTTATAAAAATTCAATACTTCTTCGGCATTGCCATTAAAATGTAAGTAAGGAACAAGATGAAACATAGTTTATTTTTTATGTAAAACAAAATCATCAGCTAACGGACCAGTAATTATTTTTCCATTACCATCAAGCTGCGTTAATGTTGAACCAGATTTAATATATTTAATTGAATTGTTTTCCGTTAATAAAATCAGCGTATCACCGTTCATGCTCCAGGTGCCATTGTCAACAATATGATTATTGCTGCTATCAACACGGCTTCCTTTATAAACAGAATTCATTATATAGCTTGAATCATTTTTTAATTGAAGCGTTACATCAATACCTTCACAATCTGCACAGGGCAAAGTACCTACATAATTTTCAGCATCAATTACAGGTGTTCTCGGAACTTCAGTTTTATATGCGCTATCATTTGCAGCAATTGGTGAAGGGTTTGAATCGCACGATACAATAAAAAACATGATTAATATAGAGGAAAGTATTTTCATTTAATTCAAACGGTTTTGTTTTTCCCTGCATTCATCAATTAATTGATCTATTTTTTCTTTTGTAAGATGTTCGCGATAAAATTTTCCAAGCTGCATCATAGGTGCATAACCACAGGCGCCAAGGCACTCAACTGTTTTTAAAGTAAACATCCCATCGCTTGTTGTTTCACCTGGTTTTATACTAAGCTTTTCTTCGATGTAAGCAATAATATCATCGCTTCCGTTTAGCATACACGGACCTGTTTGGCATACTTCAAACATATATTTACCAACAGGTTTTAAATTATACATACTGTAAAATGTTGCCACTTCATACACTTCAATTTTTTCAAGATGTAATAATTCAGCAACATAATCCATAACCGGAACATCAAGCCAATTACCAAATTCCTGTTGCGCTAAATGCAGTACAGGAAGTAAAGCGCTTTTTTGTTTGCCTTCCGGGTAATGACTTACCAGTTCATTAACCTGTTGTAATTTCTGTTCAGAAAACTGAATCATTTATTTCAATTCAAATTATTAACTATCCATTTCGCCTGCTATTAAGTTCAGGCTGCTCATTACAATAACTGCATCACTTAACATTGCGCCTTTTACCAATTCTTCATAAGCCTGGTAATAAATAAAACAAGGCCTGCGGAAATGTAAACGATAAGGCGTTCTTCCGCCGTCACTAATCAAATAAAAACCAAGTTCACCGTTGCCGCCTTCCACACTATGATATACTTCACCAACAGGCATTTCAATTTCTCCCATAATAATTTTAAAATGCCAAATCAGCGCTTCCATTTTTGTATATACATCTTCTTTTTGAGGAAGATAATATTCGGGAACATCAGCATGAAAAATTTCTGCTTCAGCACCTTTAAATTCCTGCACTTTTTGATACGCCTGTTTGATGATTTCAATTGATTGCCACATCTCTTGTTCACGCACTAAAAACCTGTCGAAACAATCTCCGGTTGAACCTACGGGAACTTTAAAATCAAAATCTTCATAACTGCAATAGGGCGAATGAACACGCACATCATAATCAACACCGGCTGCGCGCAAATTAGGGCCGGTAAATCCATAATTCAAAGCGCGTTCTGCACTTATAGGTCCGGCACCTATACAACGTTCCATAAAAATCCTGTTGCGCATTAAAAGATTTTCAAACTCTTTTAAAACGCGTGGATATTCATCTAAAAACTTCTCTAATTTTTCGAAAGCAACATTTGGAAAATTTCTTTCAAAACCACCAATTCGGCCAATGTTTGTTGTCAAGCGTGAGCCGCAAATTGATTCATAAATTTCGTAGATCAATTCACGATATTGCATTACATATAAAAACCCTGTAAAGGCACCCGCATCAACACCAACAACAGAATTACAAATCAAATGATCTGAAATTCTTGCCAGCTCCATTATTATTACACGTAAATAATCTACGCGTTTTGGTGTTTTTATTTTGAGTAATTTTTCACAAGTTGTATGCCAGCCCATATTATTTATCGGGCTGCTGCAATAGTTCATGCGATCTGTAAGCGGAGTGATTTGATACAGCGGCCTGCGCTCTGCAATCTTTTCAAATGCACGATGAATATAACCTATAGTCTGCTCTGCAGAAACCACACGCTCACCGTCCATCTCCAAAATATTCTGAAACACACCATGAGTTGCCGGGTGTGTTGGCCCAAGATTAAGCGTTGTGGTTTGCTTTTCTATTGAACCATCCGGAAGAACGATGTGATTATTTTTTATTGAAACTACGTCTTGCATTATTAATTTGAAAATTCACAAATTTGAAAATATGAATCAATCAGCCTGCTTTTGTATCTCCTTTTTTTTCTTCTTTAAATTTAAAATGCCCACTAAAATAGCTCCTGCCGCAAAACCAAAACATATTCCTTTTGCAGCGAATTATCCGGTAATATAAACCCTGCCACAATTGCAATAATTCCTAACAAATACAGTATTGCTTTTCTGTTTTTTAAATAGAACTTCATCATAATAATTTTTCGCCAACATTATTTTTTTCAGATTCTGCAATGGTTGTATCATCGCTTGCTTTTACAGTTCCATAACCTAAGCTTCCACCACGGCCAAACATTTCATCATCTTTATCTTTCCTTGTTTGATCTTCTAACGGATACTCTTTCCTCATAGGAAAATAATCCATATCATCAACATTCAATATGCGTTTTAAGTTTGGGTGGCCAATAAAATTTACTCCGTAAAAATCATACGTTTCTCTTTCAAGCCAGTTAGCCGCTTCAAACAATTTTGTTGCGGTAAAAACATCAGGCTTATTTATATCAACAAAAATTTTAAAACGGATTCTTATATTATCTGTAAGGTTATGTAAATGATAAACGATCGCTAATTCTCTTTGCTTATTATCAGGATAATGAACTGCACAAAGTGTTGTGAGAAATTTAAATTTTAATTCTTCGTCATCATACAAAAACTGCATGATTTTAAGGTTCATATCTTTTGGCACTTCAAACGTTAACATGCCGTAAGGTTCATCCAAATTGCTTACCTGATCGCCAAACTTTTCTGTAAGCCTTTCTTTAATTCTTTCGTTTGTTAAACTCATTAATTATCCAATTTGATAATTGACAATTCGACAATTTACAGTGACTAATTTACTAATTGGCAAATTGCCGAATTATTGTATTCCATAACTGCCCAGCAGTGCTTTGTAATGATCGCTGTTTCTTCTGCGTAAACTTTCGTTATGCACCAGTTCCTGTATTCTTAAAACACCATCAATTACGGCTTCAGGCCTTGGTGGACAACCAGGAATATATACATCAACCGGGATAATCTGGTCAATGCCCTGCAACACAGAATAACTATCAAAGATTCCACCTGATGCTGCACATGCACCCATTGCTAAAACCCAGCGCGGCTCTGCCATTTGCAAATAAACCTGTTTCAGAATTGGTCCCATTTTTTTGGCAATTGTACCCATTACCATTAATAAATCACATTGTCTTGGAGTAAATGCCAAACGTTCTGAGCCAAAGCGGGCAAGGTCGTACGTTGAACTCATGGTGCTCATAAATTCTATACCGCAACAACTTGTGGCAAATGGCAAAGGCCATATTGAATTTTTTCTTGCCAAACCAACAATCTTTTCAAAACTTGTTGCAAAATAGCCTGTGCCTTGTTCGCCTTCCGGCATATCTGCCAGCGCAATATTATCATGTATGTCTGTTCCTTTCGGATGTATATTAAACCTTACTGGTCTTGCCATAACATTAATTTTTCGATTTACAATTGTCAGTTACAATTGTCTTAATCTTCCCATATTAAAGCACCTTTCTTAATTATATAAATAAAGCCAACTAAAAAGAAAGCAACGAATAAAACAACTTCATTAAACCCATGCCATCCCAATAATTTGAAATTAACTGCATAAGGATAAAAGAAGATCACTTCCACATCAAACAAAACAAAAAGAATGGCTACCAAAAAATATTTGATGGCTAAAGGATGGCGTGCGTTACCATGACTTTCGATTCCACTTGCAAAGTTTACAAGCTTATCTGCTGTTTTTCTTTTTGGGCCAATAAGATGTGTGGCAATCATCATTGTTGCCACAAAGCCGGAAGCAAAAATTAATTGAATTCCTATGGGTGCATAATCGGCTGAATTTCCTGTAGCTATTGTATCGAGTAAATAAATTACTGAATTCATTTAAGCGCTTTAGATGTACAAAAGTAAGTTGCAATTGTTGTAATAAAAAACAAGTACAGTTATTATGTTCTTATTTTTTAATGGTTATTTATAAATAAAAAGCCTCTCGTACGAAAGGCTTTTATTATTTTTTTATTGAAATTTATTTTTGACTTTTCCCGCTACCCGTTCCGCCGGCAGCTTTTGATTTATTGTATTTATCAAGAGAAGTTTGTAATTGTTTTCCTGTTTTATCTGCAAACTGGTATTCCTCTGAAGTCTGATCAGTATAAATTGCTTTCATCTTATCAGTAATATCAATAGCTTTTTGATATTCCTGTTCTTTAGGCAAATCAGTAGCATACTGTGCATAGAAAATCAGCATGTAATAATAGTTTGTAAAAATTGTTTTTTTGTTTGATGCTGCAGTATCTTTTGTAAGAAATGCATTATACTGTTCAAGTGGTGCAATGGCAAGACCTCTTGTTGAATCTCTGTCAGAAATTTTTGCATAACGACTCTGAAAAGAATAACCCTGCGGTTTAGCAGGATATGCATTTATATACGCCTGTATTACAGAATCTCCAAGCAGGTATTTGGTTGAATCGTAACTGCCGGTTGAATCTGCTTCAACAGCATCAACAATATTTTTTGATAAGTTATAATATTCTAATTCTGAAAGCTTACCTCCGTTTATCGTTTCAGAGCTGTGCAGAAGATTTAAGATCATTCCATAATTGCCAGATCTTGCAGCGATTTCTGAAGCTGTTGCCATAAATTGTTTCTGTTCTTCTTTTATGGTATCTTTTGCAATTGCCATCTGAAGGTATTTTATAGCACTATCACCGGTTTCAGGAAATTTTGCAAATACTGTTCCTGCAAAAGCATAATCAGAAGGTTGTACTTCGGATGTATCAGCAGCAGCAAAATATTTATTAATGTAAGATCTTGCCTGAACTGAATCTCCCAACCTGTCATAATCATAAGCATATAAAATATTGATAGGCGCATAATCTTTACAATCGCTCATTTCCATTTGCTTGGCTTGCTGCAAAGATTCCTGGTATTTGCCGGCGCGTAAAAGATAATCGCCTAATAAGAAACTGGTTTTACAATCTTTATCAGCGTTGACAACATATTTATCAAGATATTCTTTAGCTGCTGTTACATCTTTTTCTGAATAATAATTAAAGTATTGTGCATACACAGGTGCAAAAGCAGGATCTGCCGCAATAGCTTTAGTATACCATTCGTCCATAGATTCTTTATTACGCTGGCTTTGATATATTCTTCCTATTAAATAAAACGCTCTTGCATTTTGTGGATCAATTGTAGTTGCCTGTTGAAATGCAGTAAAGGCCTGGCCGCCCTGATCGCCACCTAATTTGCGGTAACACAACCCCAGGTTAATAAAAATATCGGGGTTTTTAGGATCTATTTGCGAAGCCTGTTTTAACTTATCAATACCATAATTTGGATCACCTTGCGTACTACTTCCTGCAGCCATTGCGCGACCAATCGCATTGAGAATATCAGGGTTTGGTTCTCCTTTGTGTTTCCCCTTTGTTGCCGTTGTTGATGTAATTGCTTGTTCAAACTTTTGTTTGGCAGCGTTTATATCACCTCCTTTTAGAACATCAACTTCGCCTGCACCTACCCAAAGTAACGGATCGTTTACACCACCGCTTATAGTATTTTGATACAAAGCTTTTGCACTGTCTAATTTATTATCCATTATATAAGCTTGCCCAAGCCAGTAAACTGCCTGCGGGTCTTTTGGATTAGAAGCTACCAATTTTTGAAAAACCTGTTTGGCACTTGTAACACGCTCATAATAAAGGAATTTAATTCCTGCAGTTACATCCTGTGCCGTTACAACAGCACAGATGCTTAAAGAACTAATAAATGATAGGATTACTTTCTTCATTTTTATTCTATTGTTTTATTTAAAAGATTACTACTTGACTCCATCATTGATTTGCGCACACTGAAATCCATTTTTGCTGGTACGAGATAACTTCTTCTAAAAATAAGCTGTCCTTGCTCAAGGCTTAAAAAGGTTACAAATCCTGTACCTAAACCTAAATAGTTCTCTTTCAACACATAATATAAAGGACGATACAATGGATATTCACCTCCTGATATAGTTGCCTGCGACGGCCTTGCAAAGACTCCTTTATCACAATTTTTACATTCTACTAAAGCAGTGCGAATATATTTTTTATAACGCTGCTGAGCCGTATCATCTTCATCTCCTATCCATGACGTTCCTATAAAACCGATTGCATTAATATCGGAAGCAACATAGTTAATTAATTCTTTATTATCTGCAGCAGCCATAACATTTTTTCCAAATTGGCCGCCTTTTAATAAAGAATCTTTTAAATACATAACTGTGCTGGTAGCATTTCTGCCATCTACGGCAACCGGTTTGCTTGTATCTGTTCCGTTCAAAAAATTTCTAATTTTATTTATTGTAAACACGCTGTCTTTTGAATGTATGTTTACAATCATGGCTACTGCATCATATGCTACAATATCCCATTGTACTTTAAAAGATAATTTCTGTTTATAATATTCGTTTTCATCATCGGTTAATCCTCTTGAAACAATTATCAATCTCGTACTGTCTTTATCCAAATCTCTAAAACAATCTGCTTCAGATTTATAGCTTGCTACTATTTCTGTTCCAGGATGTGATGATTCATACACTTTGATTTCTTCATCTATAACAGGTTTAAAACTTTCATCAACACTTATGAAAATTTTACCTTTTATCGGCGAATCATATATTTCAACTTTATTCCTGCAGTTTATAAAAATCAAACATATAAAAAAACCCGTAAGTGCTATTTGAAAAAGCCTGCTCATTTAAAAAATTTAATAATCGTGTTTTATACCGCGATATATTCTGAAACATCCATACAACAAACATAATCCGCCAAAAGGATAGCGCACATTTGTATCAATGCCTGATATTAAATCAATTCCAAACCTGTCTCCCCAAAAAAGTACAACACCCATGGCAAGTATTAATGCCGCCATAGCAAAATCGTACACCATGCGCATTTGCGTATAACTTTTTTGGCGGCGTTGTCTAAAATCGTTATCCATAAAAACTTTGAAGGCGGCAATATAATTATTTTTAGTTTTCATCCTCACTCATAAACGTTACAGGCAAATTAAAATATACTGCAACGGCGTTCCCGTTTTGAATCCCGGGTTCCCAAACAGGCATTTTATTTATCACTCTTTGTACTTCTTTATTCAGATCAGGCCTGCCGCTATTAATAATTTTCACCTGTTCAATTTGCCCGTTTTTGTTTACAACAAAAGATGCCATAACTATAATTTTTTCGCCAGGCTGCAAATCATTTGGTTGATTAAGATTGCGCAGCATAAATTTTCGTAAAGCCTCAATTCCGCCGGGATATTCAGGCATTACCTGGGCCCAGTTTAATGGCGTATTATCAGGCTTTATTTCAACAACAGGTGTAGTAATAGTTCCGCTATTTACATGCGTTTCTGCAGGTGGTGCAATTATATTTGTTGCATCATCGCCCTTTAGGTTTACATCACTAATAATGCTTTTATCTATATCATCTATTGTTGGCATTTGTGTTGGCGTATCATCGTTCACAATAACCGGGTGCGTACTTATTACCTGGTTAAAATGTGTTGCCATATGTTGCGGCGCAGGGTTTTCAGGGGTTAGTTTTGCTTCTTCAATTTTTGAAAGCATTTGATCTGGAGAAATAATAACTATTGTAGTTGTATCTCTCTTTTTTGTGTGATGTAATAGCTGAAAAACACAAAAAACCATTGCAATAAATAATGTAGCGGTTATAGCTGAAGCCATCGTTTTATTAAATGATTTTCTTAGCGCATAAGCGCCATAAGTTTTATTCCTGTTTTCAAAGAGAATGTCAAGCAGGTCGCTCTGCATAATTTTATCTGGCAGCATAATATAAATTTTAATGATGAATAATAATTACAGAGCGCTCTTATAAATGGGATGCGATTCAATATGCAATTCCATAAATGCATAAAAATTTTCTGCAACCGCTGTTGTTTATATTTGCAGCATTTTAAAAGCTGAAATAAATAATATGAAAATTTTGATGGTATGTCTTGGTAACATTTGCAGAAGCCCGCTGGCTGAAGGCATTTTAGATGATAAAGCAAAAAAAGCAGGATTGGATTGGACGGTTGACAGCGCAGGTACAAATCATTATCATACTGATGAGCCGCCGCATAAACTTTCGCAGAAAGTTGCAAAGATGCATGGCATTGATATCAGCAAACAAATGTGCCGCCAGTTTCACGAAGAAGATATGCTAAACTTTGATAAGATTTATGCAATGGATAATGATGTGTACAACGATATTAAACGCATCAGCGGTGAATTATGGAATGCATCTAAAACAGATTTACTGATGAATGAAATTTATCCTGGTGAAAATGTAGATATTCCTGATCCATGGTATGGCGCTGAACCAGGTTATGATTTGGCGTATGAGATGATTGAAAAAGCATGTGATGCGATTATAGAAAAATTCAAAAGCGAAAAATCAAAAGTCAAAAAAGAAACAGTGTAAAATTTAAAACTGTTTTTGAAATACTTTTTAATTTTTAGTTTAAGATGAAACCAACAATTCCACAAGGCACAAGAGATTTTAATGCAGAAACAATCCGCAAACGCAATTATATTTTTGATACAATAAGAAATGTGTTTGAGTTGTATGGATTTCAGCCATTAGAAACTCCTGCGATGGAAAACATTGAAATCTTAACGGGTAAGTATGGTGAAGAAGGTGATAAATTGATCTTTAGAATACTTGATTCTGGAAATCCATTTTCGAAAGAATTCTTAGAGGTAATGGGTGAATGGTTAAGAAAAAGATCGGAATTGCAAGAGGTAGATAGAGATAAGTATCCAGATTTAGTAAATCCCTTTAATCAACCTTTCTGGGAAATTGGATACGATTTCTTGTCAAAATTATCGCAGGGTATTTCGGAAAGTGCAACAATTTCTACTTTTAAAAATCAGATATCTAGTAAAGCTCTTCGTTACGATCTCACCATTCCTTTTGCACGTTATGTTGCAATGAATGCAGGGAAATTAAATTTCCCTTTTAAACGCTACCAAATACAACCAGTTTGGCGTGCAGATCGTCCGCAAAAAGGAAGATACCGCGAATTTTATCAATGCGATGCAGATGTTGTTGGAAGTAATTCTTTATTGAATGAAATAGAATTACTAAATATTTATATTGATGTTTTTAAAAAATTAAATCTTGACGTTGAAATAAAAATCAACAATAGAAAATTATTAACTGCGCTTGCCGAATTATGTGGCGGCGCTGATAAAATGATGGACATTACCATCGCAATTGACAAGCTTGATAAAATTGGAATTGATAAAGTAAAAGAAGAATTGCATCAAAGAAATTTGAATGAAGATCAAATCAACATTATTGAAAAATATTTATTAGTTGATGGAGATAATCAAACTAAAATAAATCAATTAAAAAAACTTTTTGGTGAAAACGAAATTGCAAAAAAAGGAATTGAAGAGCTTGAATATTTATTGAATTTTGGAAATAATAATTCCAACCTTATTCTTGATCCTACACTTGCACGCGGTTTAAATTATTACACAGGAACAATCATCGAGGTAAAGGCACTAAATGTGCAAATGGGCAGCATTGGCGGCGGTGGAAGATATGATGATCTTACAAGTTTGTTTGATGTTCCAAATCTGTCCGGCGTTGGTATAAGTTTTGGCGTTGACAGAATTTATGATGTAATGGAAGAATTAAAATTATTCCCATCATCATTACAAAAAACAACGCAGGTTTTGTTTTTTAATTTGGGCGAAACAGAAAGCAAAGTTGCTTACCAGTTAATGCAGCAGCTAAGAGAAAAAAATATTAAATGCGAGATTTACCACGAGCAATCAAAATTTGATAAACAGTTTAAATATGCTGAACGTAAAGGCATTCCTTATATAATTATTATTGGCAGTAAAGAGCTTGAATCAAACACCAGCACTATAAAAAATATCCAAACGGGAAACCAGCAAACCATTAATCAAACAGAGCTTATTTCATTTTCTTTTTCATAAAAAAGAAGCTGTAATTATACAGCCTCTTTTTTGCTATCATCAAAAACAAATTCATTATTTAAAACTGCTTTGTCGCGCAACTGGTTGTCGGTTGATAAAAATTTAATTTAATGCGCAAACCGTAATATTTACATATATATTTGAATACATCTTTTAACTAATGCTCACCTAAAAATTTTGCAATGAAAAAACTCCTGCTGTTATGTTCCCTGCTTATTTTTTCGCTAATGGTTTTTGCGCAAAATTCTGTAACCGGAAAAGTTACTGACGAACAAACCGGTTTGCCAATCTCCGGCGCATCCATTGTTATAAAAGGAGAAAAAAAAGGAACTGTTTCTGATAATGAAGGCAACTTTTCTTTACCGGTTGCATCATCATCAAAAACAATAATAATTTCTTCAGTTGGTTATGCAGAACAAGAAGTTGCTATAACAGGAAGTGCAATAAATGTAGTGCTTACTCAAACTTCAAAAGCATTGAATGAAGTTGTTGTTGTTGGTTATGGAACCAGCCTGCGCAAAGACATAACAGGTTCTGTTTCGCAGGTAAATGCAAAACAAATTACAAACACGCCGGCCACCAGTTTTGAAACTGCCATACAGGGCCGCGCTGCGGGTGTATTTGTACAGCAACAAAACGGAAAATTAGGACAGGCAATTAATGTTACCATTCGTGGTGGTTCTTCAGTTACAGGCGGTAATCAGCCTTTATATGTTGTAGATGGAATTCCTGTTACTGCTGCAGACCTTTCGGGCAATGGATCTTCCACCAATTCTTTAAGCGATATCAACATGAATGATATTGCTTCTATCGAAATTTTAAAAGACGCATCATCAGCAGCAATTTATGGATCGAGAGCTTCTAATGGCGTGGTATTAATCACTACAAAAAAAGGTAAAGCAGGCACTTCAAAAATCGAGTTTAATTATTTTACAGGTGTACAAAATCCTACGGGTAAAAGAGATTTTTTAAACGCAAATCAATATGTTGATTTCTTCACACAAGCTGCTTTAGGCGCAGCGCCGTTAGATGTTTTGTATGGATATGAACCTGATCTTGAAACAGCGCAAGCAGATGAACTCGGTTATATCCACGACCGCTTTACGCGTTATTCGGCCGGCACTAAAGATTGGAAAAAAGGTAGAATAAACACAAACTGGGAAGATGAAGCTTTTCAACATGCACCGATATCTCAATACGATATAAATGTTTCGGGCGGAACAGAAAAAACAAAGGTTTTTTTATCAGGTCAATATTTAGATCAATCAGGTATAATTATAGCCAACCGGTTCAGACGTTACAGCGCAAGATTAAATATTGACCAGCAAGTTAGAGACTGGTTATCTGTTGGCATGAATATGAATTTTTCAAGGTCAAGAAATAATCGCCTGTCTGATGATGATCAATTCACTTCTCCTTTGCAGGTTGTTGCATTGTCTCCTATAACGCCTGTTATTGATCCGAGAACGGGATTGCTAAGTGGTGCATTAGATCCTGAAACAGGAGCTCCGAATACTAATTATCCAATATATTTTAATCCTTTGCTTGCTTATGGCAACAATGCTTATTATCATACGCTCGTAAACAGAACTTTTGGTGATGTGTATTTAAATGCAACATTTTCACCGGCGCTTACCTTTCGCTCAGAATTTGGAATGGATCAGTTAAATCAAACCGAGGATAGTTATTTTGGAAGATTAACGGCGCGTGATATTGGCGTGCCTGATGGCTCCGGTTCTTACGCAACAACACAGGCATTGCATTATACAACCAATAATTATTTTACCTATAAAAAAACGTTAGCGGATGTACATAATTTTGATGTAACTGCAGGCATGAGCTATGAAGATGAAAGCTACGATTTCAGCGAAGCAGATGCAGAAGAATTTCCAAGTGATGCTTATAAAAAATTAAATGCCGGCGCATCTAAAACCGGCGCCACATCTTCTTCTACAACCGCTACTTTGGTTTCTTATTTTGCACGTTTAAATTATAAATTCAACGATAAATATATCGTCGCTTTAAGCGATAGAATTGACGGCTCTTCACGTTTTGGTAAGCACTATGGTTCTTTTCCTGCGGCCTCTGTTGGCTGGGTTATCAGCGAAGAAAAATTTCTTCAAAACAATACATTCCTCAACTTTCTTAAATTAAAAGCAGGTTATGGAAAAACAGGAAACAACGAAATTGCAGATTTTGCTTCAAGAGGTTTATATACATACGCAGCTTATGGCGGCCAGGCAGGGCAGGTTCCTTCTCAACTTGGCAATCCTAATCTTAAATGGGAAACAACGTTAGGCGCCGATGTAGGTTTTGAAGTAAGTATTTTAAATAACCGTTTAGATTTTGATGTTGATTTTTATAACAGGAAAACAAAAGACCTGCTGTTAAATGTGCAGGTGCCGGGCACTTCCGGTTTCTTAGAACAGCTTCAAAATATTGGTAATTTAAATAATGAAGGCTTTGAAATTGAAATAAATTCAACCAACATTAGTACAAAAATTTTAAGATGGACAACCAGTTTTAATTTCAGCAGGAACAAAAATAAAATTACCAATTTAGGCGGCCAGGTTTTAGGTACTGATGTAAACAAAGCGATGGAAGGCGAGCCACTTGGTGTATTTTTTGCGAGAGAATTTGCCGGTGCAGATCCTGCAAACGGCGATGCGCTTTATTATAAAAATACAACAAACGCTAACGGAAGCAAAGACCACACAACAACCAACGATTACAATGCTGCTGATGATGTTGTAATAGGCGATCCGAATCCGGATTTTATTTATGGATTAGGAAACACCGTTACTTATAAAAGTTTTGATTTGGATATTTTGCTGCAGGGCGTTTCTGGCAATCAGATTTATAACGGTGGTGGTCAATACATGTCATCAAGCGGAGCCAGTCTTGATAATCAAACACCCGATCAATTAAAAGCCTGGAAAAACCCCGGCGATATTACGATGGTTCCTGAAGCAAGGTGGGGTTATCCCAACGGAACGGATCCTTCAAGCCGGTATATTTCTGATGGCTCATACATGCGTGTAAAATCCGTAACACTTGGTTATAATCTTTCAAAAGATATTTTAACACGATGGAAGATTGATCATTTGCGCGTGTATGTAAGAGCTGCAAATTTGTTCACATTTACAAACTATGATGGCTGGGATCCGGAGGTTAACGCAGATTTTTACGGAGGACAAACCGATAATATTAATAGAGGATACGATTTTTATTCAGCGCCACAATTTAAAACGGTAACAGTAGGTGTAAACATTGGTCTTTAATATTTAAGATAAAAAATTTACAGATGAAAAATAAAATCTTATTTCTATTTATAAGCTTTGTATGTACGCTTTATAGTTGTAATAAAAAGCTCGATACAAAACCAAGTTCAAGCATTGATGTAAATGATGTTTTTAAAACAAGCGATGATGTAATAGGTGCATTAAAAGGCTGCTACGATGATTTGGGAGATGGTGATTTTTATGGCGGTCAACTTTTTTTAGGTGCAGATTTATTAGGCGATTCCGGACAAATAGATTGGTCCGGAACTTACCAGGAATTCACTCAAATTCATAATAAAGCAATTCCTGTTACCAATACATTTGTTGCAGATACATGGCTTGCAGGTTATAAAGCAATTAATGATGCGAATAATGTTTTAGCGCATTTGGATCTTGTAGTTGATGCCGAAAAAGATCGTGTTGAAGGCGAAGCAAAATTTATCAGGGGTAGCGCTTATTTTGATTTGGTAAGAATGTATGCAAAAGCCTGGAACGATGGCGATCCAAATGCTAATGATGGTGTTCCGCTCGTGTTAACGCCTACAACTTTAATTACAGATTCAAGTAAAGTAAAAAGAAATACAGTTGCACAGGTATATGCACAGGTGATAAGCGATTTAACTACATCAACCCAAAAATGTATAACAGCAGACAATTCTTATATTTTTGCAACTAACATAGCCGCTAATGCTATGCTTGCAAGGGTTTATTTGCAACAACAGGATTATGAGAATGCTTTGCAGGCAGAAAATACTGCGCTTGAGTTAGCGCTTGATAACGATTATCATTTAATGTCAACGTATGCCGCCGCATTTCCTTCAGCAGACCCGCCAACATATATAGCAAATACGCCGGAAGATATTTTTACAATGCAGGTAAATGCATCATCCGGCATTAATGATTTTAATACTTATTATTCAGAAAACCAACGCGGAGATATTTATATAAATGATCCTTTTTTTGAGTTATATAAGCCAGGTGATGACCGCGCAAATTTATGGGATGGTGGATATATTTTGAAGTTTGAAAACTATTATGGCAGTGTGCGTTTAATTCGTTTGGCAGAATTATATCTTACAAGAGCAGAATGTAATTTCAGGTTAGGAAGTTCTGTTGGCGCAGAACCTGTGGATGATATAAATACAATCAGGGAAAGAGCAGGTTTAGCTGATTATACTGCTGATGAATTAACGCTGGATGATATTTTACGTGAACGTGCCCTCGAATTATCTTTTGAAGGATTTACGTTACATGATGAAAAAAGATTAGAATTAAATGTTGGTATTTTATCATGGAATTCTCCTAAACTTATCTACCCGATTCCGCAAAGAGAAATTTATGCAAATCCAAATCTTACTCAAAACGAAGGTTATTAATAAATGAAAAATAAAATTGTATTTGTAAGCACAGCGTTATTGTTGTGCTTACATGTTTTTAGCCAGAATAAAGGCAATCTTTTTATTATTGGCGGAGGGCATAAATCAAAAGAATTAATGCAGCAGTTGGTTGAAACTGCACATCTTACTTCCAGTGATTATATTGTTTTTTTACCAATGGCAACCGAAGAACCGGATACCAGTTATTATTATATCAAAGAAGATTTTGGTACTGTTTGTAATAACAAAATCTGCAACTTCAACTTCACAAAAAATGATATCAATAAAACAAGCTGGATTGATTCTTTGCAACATGCAAAATTGATTTATCTCGGCGGCGGAGATCAAAGTCGCTTTATGAATATTGCTTTGCATACGCCAATTCAAACTGCAATACAACAAGCGTATAAAAACGGTGCAACCGTTGCGGGCACAAGTGCCGGCGCCGCAATGATGACCCATTATATGATAACAGGAAATCAGTTGCTCGGGGATACAAGTTACGAATCAACTTTTCCAAAACTTTGGAATGGAAATCTTGAAATAACGGAAGGATTAAGCCTGCTTGATTCTGCAATTATTGATATGCATTTTGTAGCAAGAAGCCGTTATAATCGTTTGCTTACAGCCATCGCAAAATATCCAACATTATCTTGCATTGGTATTGATGAAGGCACTGCAATAATTGTTCGTAATAACGATATAAAAGTTGCAGGTGCAAGCCAGGTAATTGTTTTTTCAAATCCTCAACATCTTAAAATAACAAAAGAAGGTTTTATAAAATTTGCTGACGTTAAGATGAGTATTTATACTGAAGGCGACGAGTTTCAGCTTAAATAAAAGGCTTAATGCAAATGCCATTATTTGCAGATATAACCCGCATCAATTATTTTTATCAAAACTAAATTGCATGAAGCCATCATTTACTAAAACAAAAAATTTCTGCGCAATTGCATTCATTCTATTTTCAACAATTGCCTGTAATGCACAAACAACAATAAAAACAGGTGGCGCACAAAACACAACTGTTGATTATAAAAAGCTTGCAAACATTGATACATTGGTTAATGGTTATGTAAACCGCAACTGGATAAAAGGTGTTGTAACCATTGTTGTAAAAGATGGACAGGTAGTGCAAAATAAAGCTTATGGTTTTAGTGATGCCGAATCAAAAAAGCCAATGGAAACCAACAGCATTTTTCGCATTGCATCGCAAACAAAAGCAATTGTAAGTACAGGTATTTTAATTTTATATGATGAAGGAAAACTATCATTAAGCGATCCTGTTTCAAAATATATTCCTGAGTTTGCGCATGAAAAAGTTTTGGATTCATTTCATCCGTCTGATACAACATACACAACAGTTCCCGCAAAAAGAGATATCACCATTAAAGATTTGCTTACACATACATCAGGCCTCGATTATCCTGGTATTGGTACCGATAATATGAAAGCCATTTATGCAAAAAACGATATTCAATCAGGGCTTGGTGTTGTAAACGAAAGTTTACTTGATGCAATGAAAAGATTAGGAAAATTGCCGCTTTCATTTCAACCGGGAACACAATGGCGTTATGGTTTAAGCGTTGATGTTTTAGGCGCTGTAATTGAAGTGGTGAGTGGAATGAGCTTAGAAGATTTTCTACGTAAAAATATTTTAGAACCATTGAACATGAATGATACATGGTTCAATTTGCCCGCGAATGAATCTAATCGTCTTACCGCTGTTTATACAGAAGATTCTTTGCATAATATTATTCGATGGAACAAAACAAATTTTGGTGTTGATCCTGATTATCCAAAGATTAGTAAACAATATTTTTCTGGCGGCGCAGGCTTATCATCTACAGCTTACGATTACGCTGTTTTTTTACAAATGATCATGAATGGCGGAACGTATAATGGTAAAACTATTTTATCAGAAAGAACAACAGAAATGATGTTGCATCCGCAGCTTGATTTTCTTTTTAACGGTAAAAATAATTTTGGTTTAGGCTTTGAAATTGTTACCGATAAAGGCAGTGCCGATGGCAGCAGGAATGCAGGCAGTTTTGATTGGGGTGGCTATTTTGGAACAACATATTGGGCAGATCCGAAAGAGCATCTTGTTTGTTTAATAATGACGCAGCAAACGCCAAATTCACATTACCAATTGTCTCAGCAATTCGAGCAATTAGTGTACGCAAGCTTAAAATAATTACATGGGAAAAACCAGGCTTGAAGCTTTTAGTGATGGCGTAATTGCTATTATTATAACTATTATGGTGCTCGAATTAAAAGTGCCTGAAGGCGCAAACTGGGATGCGCTAAAACCACTTACGCCTGTTTTCATAAGTTATATTTTAAGTTTTGTTTTTATTGGAATTTACTGGAACAATCATCATCATTTAATGCACGTTGTAAAACACATTAGTGCAGGAATTATGTGGGCGAATCTTAATCTTTTGTTTTGGCTTTCGCTTGTTCCTTTCGCAACAGGCTGGTTGGGTCAAAATCATTTTGAACCTTTTCCTGTTGCATTGTATGCAGTATTGCTTGATATGTGCGGAGTGGCTTATACTATTTTGCAGATAGTGATTGAAAGATGCCATAAAGATGACGCGCAATTGCAAGGCATTATGCAAAGGCAAAAAGGTAAAGGAATAGGTTCATTATTTTTATACACGGCTGCCATTCCTTTCGCGTATATAAATACTTTCATCTCCGGCTTTTTGTTTGCTGGTGTTGCCATTATGTGGATTATTCCTGATAGAAAAATTGAAAAGCTGGTTGGTAATGAAAGCTAATTCCGGCTTAGCATTCTTGAAAATCTTTGTACATCAGCTAATGTATCAATTGGTTTTTTGTTGATTAAATTTTCAGCAAGTTCTTTTGCAAACCATGGCGCTAATGAACAACCTTTTGAACCCATTCCATTTAAAATAGCAATTTGTTTTTGTACAGGATGAACGCCAACAAAAGGCCTTCGCTCAACAGTTGCAGGCCGCAAAGAAGACAAATGTTCTTTTATAGTAAATGGAATTTTTAAAATTGATTGTAATGATGCAGTTGTTCTTTGCTTAAAATCTTCAGTTGGTTCTGTTGTTTGAAAAGTTAATTCGTTGCTGCTTCCAAACCACCACAAATTTTCGTGCATTGGAATTAATGTAAGATGCCCAAATTTATATGTGTGTGATAAAGGCAAATCATTAATTTCTACAATTAATGCCTGCCCTTTATTTTGAACAAAAGGAAGGTTTTTCCAATACTTGCTGTTTGATGATTGCGTTCCATCAGCATAAATTATTTTTCTTGCTTTAATGTTTTTGTATTCAACAAAATCATCATGAAATATTATTTGGCTTTCATCAAAAATCTTATCAAATAGAATATGCTTGTCATTTAAAAATTGCCTGTAGTTTTTTAATAACGCACGCATATCAACAACATGACAAGGCGAAATCTCAAATACGTCAAAAGGAAAATTAAAGTAAGATTGGAGTTGCTGTTTACTTAAAGTTAATTGTTGAATGTAGCTGTTTTGTTCTTCCATTCTTGCTTTAAAAGCATTTTGCAGATCTGGTGCTGTTGGAAAAACAAGCATGTTTTTTTGGTGAATGAATTCTGCATTAAAAGCTTTGCTTATTTCATTATATTCATTCAAAACAAATGGCATTAATTCATCTGCCATCCAGGTTGTAACCACTCGCCTGCCGGTAACAGGATTTATCATTCCGCCTGCAACATTACTTGCACTTTGATTATTTTTTTTATCAAATACAACAATGCTTTTATTTTCTTTCAGCAAATAATAACTAAGCCATGTGCCGCAAATTCCTTGTCCTGCTATTATAAAATCAATAATCACTTTAATTAAACTAAGGCTGCAAGTATAATTATTAAATGCATTAATAACTACAAATAAAAAACCGCCTCATTTTTAATGAGACGGCTTTTTTATTTATGCCTCCGTTAATTATTAACTATCTGGCCAAGTCCAATTGCCTGGGAACCTGTGCCGTTTACATTTCCTTTTGCAAACAATGTATAGGTATGTCCACCTAATAATGTATCAAGTTTACTGGCAAGGAAGGTTCCATCTGGTTGTTTTAATTGAAAATTATAAACGCCTCCTGCTCTAAGTTTAAGCCTGTTAAAATCTGCATAACCTGTAGTAGCTACCTGGTCGTTAAATGTTCTGTTGGAATAATAAGTTGAATCACCTGTTACTTCACTTAAATTAACTACACCGGCATTTGGACTGAAATTTAAAAACCTTACAAATGCAGAATCTGATGTTGTTGCTTTTAAATTATCCTGTACAAAAGTTGATTTTACTTTACTGAAAGAATCTATAACAAAATAACTATAATAGCTATTGGCATTAATACTTACTGTGTTAGAAAGCACAGGTGTAGTTGTAGAAGCTGAATCATAAAATGCAAAATTATAAGAGCCCGGTGTTGCCTGAAAATACAAAGTATATAATCCTGATG
Source organism: Parafilimonas sp. (assembly GCA_040003735.1). GTDB lineage: Bacteria > Bacteroidota > Bacteroidia > Chitinophagales > Chitinophagaceae > Parafilimonas. The sequence continues at coordinate 6,318 of JBDUBY010000245.1, read as the reverse complement.
GCAATCCTTGAATTTGAGTTGGAGAACCGTTTGAATAAAGCGTTAACGGCGGCGCATCCGGTGAAATGTTAGCAACTAAAAAGTAGCTGGCCTGCGGATTTGTAGTATCGTTATTATTAAGATTGCACGAAGTGGCAAAAATCAACGTACACATTGCAACAAGAATAACTAATGGTAATTTCTTCATGATAATTTTATAAGTTTAATTTAAAACGTGAATTATGCAAAAACTATACAAATGAAAGACTGGTGAAAAGTTAAAAGCGTTGGAATGAGTTTTTATTTTGATTGAAATAAATTTCTTTTTAACAAATACTTTAAGGACAGTATTAATTTTACACAACTATGCCACATGAAGCAATTTCAGTTTTTGATATGTTTAAGATAGGTGTTGGTCCTTCAAGTTCTCACACACTTGGCCCATGGAGAGCAGCACTTCGTTTCATTCAAACTTTACAGCAAAACAATTTAATTCAACATACAAAATCTGTTACTGTTCTATTGTATGGATCACTCGCAAAAACAGGCAGAGGGCACGGAACAGATATTGCCGTATTAATGGGTTTAGGTGCAGAAGACCCTGTAACGATTAATGTTTCTTCAATCGCATCAAAAATTCAGCAAATAGAATCAGGAAAAAAATTATTACTGAATAATGAAAAAGAAATTAATGTTGATGTACAATTCCTGGTAAACGAAACATTGCCTTTTCATCCAAACGGTTTAAGCTTTCTTGCGGATTGTGGAAATGATAATCAAATAAGCGAAACATTTTATTCAATTGGGGGTGGTTTTGTTGTAAAAGAAAATGAATCTAAAAACGAAACATCCGTAATTGAACTTCCTTTTCCTATAAACACTTCAGAGAATCTTTTGCACTGGTGCATGAAAACGGGTTTATCTATTAGTGATGTAGTAATGGAAAATGAAAATGCATGGCGAAATGAAGCCGAAACAAAACAAGGTGTGTTGAAAATATGGCAAACCATGAAAGAATGCATGTATCGTGGTTGCCACAGTAAAGGCGAATTGCCCGGTGGTTTGCATGTGCGCCGAAGAGCATTTGATCTGAATAAAAAATTAACCAAACAAAATAATTACAACGATTATAATTCATGGACCAATGCACTCCGCAATGGCGGCAACAGCTTTCAATATATATTGGATTGTGTAAGTTGTTTTGCATTGGCTGTTAACGAAGAGAATGCATCGTTTGGCCGGGTAGTTACAGCACCTACAAACGGAGCCGCCGGCGTTATTCCTGCAGTGCTGCAATACTTCATTATTTTTTGCGATGGTAATGATGATGAAAAGATCATCCGGTTTCTTTTAACGGCTTCAGAAGTTGGAAGCATCTTTAAAAAAGAAGCAACGATATCTGCTGCGATGGGTGGTTGCCAGGCAGAGATCGGCGTGTCTTCTTCAATGGCTGCTGCGGCACTTACAGAATGTTTGGGTGGTACACAAAGGCAGGCATTAATGGCTGCAGAAATCGCGATGGAGCACCATCTTGGAATGACATGCGATCCTATTGGCGGGCTTGTACAGGTGCCTTGTATTGAGCGCAATACAATGGGCGCTATTAAAGCTATAACAGCTTCGCAATTAGCTTTACAAAGCTCTCCTGATTATGCACGTGTAAGTTTGGATAAAGTGATAAAGACAATGTGGGACACTGCAAAAGACATGAACTTTAAATATAAAGAAACAGCGGAAGGCGGTCTTGCTTTAAATATTCCGCTTGGTTTAAAAGAGTGTTGATTTTTTATATAACAAACTGCAGTATTTCAATTAAGCACGGTTGTGTCACTCCCTTCTACAAAATATTTTCATGGCAACATTAATGCATTGCAACTTCAAGTTGTTTAAAATTATCGCTTTCTACATTACCATCGCGTAAGCGCACAATTCGCTTTGCATATTCAGCAATATCTTCTTCATGTGTTACTAAAACAACTGTGTTGCCGGCGGCTTGTATTTGTCCAAAAATCTCCATTACTTCAACAGAAGTTTTTGAATCAAGATTTCCTGTTGGCTCATCTGCAAGCAGCAAAGACGGATTATTTACAATAGCTCGTGCAATAGCCACACGCTGAATTTGTCCGCCGCTCATTTCATTAGGTTTATGATCTGCCCTATCTGCCAATGCAACTTTTTTCAACGCTTCCATAGCACGTTCTGTTCTTTCTTTTCTGCTGATGCCTGCATATATTAAAGGCAAAGCAACATTCTCGGCAGCACTCAAACGTGGCAGCAAATTAAATTGCTGGAATACGAAACCAATTTCAATATTGCGTACATCAGCCAAATCATCATCAGCCATTTTACTCACATCTTTTCCATTAAGAATATAACTGCCGCTGCTTGGTGTATCGAGACAACCCAAAATATTCATCAATGTACTTTTACCACTACCGCTTGGACCCATCAACGCTACATATTCATTTTTATTAATTGAAAGCGAAATGCCTTTCAATACTTCAAGTGAATTGGTGCCCATGTAATACACTTTTTTTATTTGCTGTAATTCTATAATTGGCTGCATAAATTAATTGGTAAGAATGATAAATGTTTTTATTTATTAATTTTCTTTTTTGATCATTTTTGGCACTTTAAAAAAGTTGCCATCGGTTAAAGGTGCATTTAAAAGTGCTTCTTTTTTTGTTATGGTTTGTTTTATTTCATCTTCACGCAGCACATTTACTGCATCTGTAATGTAAAGCAAAGGCTCTACATTGCTTGTATCAACTTCTTTAAGTTTTTCTACAAATTCAATCATGCGTTCAAGATCAATTTTTAACTCTTTTTTTTCTTCTTCAGAAAATTGTAACCTTGCAAGGTGCGCCAGCCTGTCAATCATTTCAGACGTAATATCCATAAACAAAAATAAACTTTGTGTTTGAGGTAAAGAGCAAAAAGGTAACAACGGCAAAAAAAGTATATAAATATTATACTATAAAGGCTTTGTGTTCGTTATATTGCATATCCAAAATCCGTATATGCTAAGAGAAGCCATACGTATATTCGTTGTAGACGATGACGAAATTTATGTCGCCAGGTTAAGTTATTATTTATCATTAAATCCAGAGTACCAGGTTAAAAAATTTTCCTCAGCGAAATCGCTTGTTTCATCATTACACGAAAAGCCTGATATTATTACACTTGATTATTCGATGCCCGACGTGAACGGTGATGTTTTATTAAGCCAGGTAAAAGAGCTGAGCCCGGAGACACAGGTTATTATTATTTCAGGCCAGGAAGATATTAAAGTGGCCATTGGCCTCTTTAAAAATGGTGCGCACGATTATATTGTAAAGGATGCAGATACGGAACAAAGGCTTTGGATGGCCATACAAAACCTGACCGAAAATTTAGCGCTAAAAAAAGAAGTTGAAGATCTTAAACAGGAAGTAGAAAGAAAATATACTTTTCAAAACATTATTATTGGTAACAGCAGTGCCATTAAGAAAGTTTTCAACTTAATGGCGAAAGCTGCAACTACAAGTATTACCGTTTCAATAAGTGGTGAAACAGGAACAGGTAAAGAGCTTGTTGCCAAAGCCATTCATTTTAATTCTGAAAGAAAAAAGAAAGCATTTGTACCGGTTAATGTAGCTGCTATTCCTAAAGATCTTTTGGAGAGCGAATTGTTTGGACATGAAAAAGGATCGTTTACAGGTGCTGCTAACCGCCGCATCGGTAAGTTTGAAGAAGCACATAACGGCACATTATTTCTTGATGAAATAGGCGAAATGGATATGAACCTGCAGGCAAAACTACTTCGCGCTTTACAGGAAAAAGAAATAACACGTGTGGGCAGCAACGAGATCGTAAAAACAAATGCACGCATTATTGTTGCAACGCATCGTAACCTGCAGCAGGAAATCGCCAACGGCAACTTCAGGGAAGATTTATATTACCGTTTACTCGGCTTGCCTATTACCTTACCGCCGCTAAGAGATAGGGAAAATGATATACTACTGATCGCTAAATTTTTTATTGATCAGTTTTGCAAAGAAAATAATCTTGACAAAAAACATCTTTCGCTTAGTGCAAAGCAAAAATTATTGCTGTATACTTTTCCTGGAAACATAAGAGAGTTAAAATCTATTACTGAGCTTGCGTGTGTAATGGCTGAAGATGAAGAAATAGATGAAGCTGATGTGCAAATAAATCTTACACCCATTAGAAGCAATCATACAAGAAACGGGAATTATACTTTAAGAGAATATACATTAAAGCTTATTCAGCAATATCTTGATGAATATGATTACGATGTTTTAACTGTTGCAGGAAAACTTGATGTAGGAAAATCAACTATTTACAGAATGATCAACAGCCAACAATTAAAAATCGTCAAACGTAAAAATGATGCCTGATACTGAAAAATTATACGATACAAAAATTTTAATACAAACACACCAGGCAGATAAAGATTTCGTAAAATACATGGTTTCTTTATTTGTAGAACACATACCGCAATCAAATGCTGATCTTGAAAAAGCTTGTGCAATAAATGATTGGCCGAAAGTTTATTTCTACGCGCATAAAATGAAAGCAAGCATTGATCTTTTTAATTTGATTCAATTAAAAGACTTAATACGCAAGATTGAGCAAAACGCAAAAAACAAAATAGATGTGGAAACGATTCCTAACAACGTGAGTTTTGTATCGAGTTACATAAAAAATTGTATAGCAGAAATGAAGAAAGATTTTAAGCTATAATATTTCAGGTACCGCAATTAAAAAAGCAGCTAAATTTTAGCTGCTTTTTTAATGTAATTGTCAATTACAATTGCGGTAATTACATCATAATATTAAAATGGAAGATCATCGCCGGCATCATTTATATCATCATTTGCCGGAACATTAGAACTTTGACTGGAATATGAATTTCCGTTTGAATTGGAATTTGAATTAGAATAAGATCTGTCTGGTTGCTGTGCGCCTGCACCTTCGCCTTTGTTACCAAGCAACTGAACTGTTTGCACACGCAAACTTAAAGAAGCACCACTTTTTCCATCGTTAGTTTGATATGTACGAACTTCCGGCGTTCCTTCAGCATATACTTGTGTTCCTTTTTTTAAATAAGGTGAAATACCTGTGCGGTCAGTCCAGTAAGCACATTCAACCCATGTAGTTTTTTCTCGTTGTGCGCCGGCGCTGTCTTTAAATTTTTCTGTATGTGCCACACTGAAATTTATTACGTTTTTACCGTTTACTGTGTTTACTATACAATCTTTTCCAAGATTGCCAATTACCATTAATTTGATCATAGCATTAAATTTTTAGGACTGTGAATATAATGATTGAACTGTGAAATCTAAAAATAAAATGTGAACATTTTTCATGATTATTGTTTATAAGAATATAGCAATTACAAGGGAAAAAATGTAACACGGGAATTTTTGCATAATGCCTCCATGAAAAAATACAGCACAAGTGTGCGACGCAACCGTGCTAAATTGAAATACTAAACGCTGATTTCATAAAACAAAAAAGCATAAAGCTTTGCTTTATGCTGATTATAAATTGGTGTATTATGAAGTAACAAGAACTTCAAACTCAAAACTTATTATTTCATTTCAGCAAAATATTTATGAAAATAAGGAATAGTCTCAATGCCTTTATAATAATTAGCAAGATCATATTTCTCGTTTGGACTATGAAGATTATCGCTGTCTAAACCAAAGCCCATAAAAATAATTTTAATGCCAAGCTCCTGCTCAAACAAAGCACAAATTGGAATACTTCCGCCGCCACGCACAGGAATTGGCGCTTTGCCAAACGTTGTTTCAATTGCTTTTGCTGCAGCTTTATAACCTTTACTTTCAATCGGCGTCATGTAAGGTTCACCACCATGATGTATCATAATATTTACATCAACTGTAGGCGGCGCAATACTTTTTAAATGATTAATAAGAATGGTTGTAATAGTATCTGTTTTTTGATTCGGTACCAAACGACAACTGATCTTTGCATGTGCTTTTGATGGCAACACGGTTTTAGAACCTTCGCCCATGTATCCGCCCCAAATACCATTTAATTCAAGCGTTGGACGAATGCCGGTTCTTTCATTTGTTGTATATCCTTTTTCGCCCCACAACTCTTTTACGCCAAGATCTTTTTTGTATTCTTCTTCATTAAAAGGCGCTTCAGCCATTAGCTTTCTTTCGTCAGCAGATGATTCAACAACATCATCATAAAAACCTGGAATTGTTATATGATTATTTGCATCATGCAAACTGGCAATCATCTGCGCTAAAATAGTTATTGGGTTTGCAACAGCGCCGCCATATACACCGCTGTGCAGGTCAC
>JBDUBY010000461.1:0-3244 GCA_040003735.1 Parafilimonas sp. | reverse complement strand
AATGAAGGCTTATTGGAAAATCACCCTTATTTAAATGAAGTTTTAATCTGGAATAAGAAGCAGGATAAAACAAAAAATCTTTTTAAACTGGTAGGTATTATTCGTAAAAAAAAGTATGATAAAGTAATAAACGTGCAACGTTTTTTTTCAACAGGTTTAGTTACGGCTTTATCCAATGCAAAAGAGAAGATTGGTTTCGACAAAAACCCATTAAGTTTTTTGTTTAATGTAAAAGTGAAGCACATTATTGGCACAAAAGAAAAACCTGTGCATGAAGTGCAGCGTAATCTTTCGTTAATCCAACATTTTACAAACGATGATCCAGTAACTTTAAAACTGTATCCATCAAAAGAAGATTTTAATAAAGCTAATTTGATTGTCAATTCTCAATTGTCAATTGTCAATTACATCTGCGTTGCGCCATCTTCTGTTTGGTTTACCAAACAATTTCCAAAAGAAAAATGGATTGAATTTTTAAAAGAAATTCCTTCAGCAATAAATATTTATTTTCTCGGCGCAGCTTCAGATAAAATTTTATGTGATGAAATTATAAGCGAATTATCAAATCATTCAACAAAAAATTTGTGCGGCGAATTGAGTTTTTTACAGTCAGCCGCATTAATGAATAATGCCATGATGAATTATACCAATGATTCAGCACCAATGCATATTGCTTCGTCAATGAATGCGCCCATTACAGCAATATTCTGTTCAACCGTTACATGGTTTGGTTATGGCCCGCTTAGCACCAAAAGTTTTGTTGTAGAAAAAACAGAGCCTTTATATTGCAGGCCTTGTACATTACACGGAAAGAAAGAATGCCCGGAAAAACATTTTAAATGCGCTCTTGATATAAACAGTAATCAGTTACTTTCTACACTTAATTATGAATGAAGGATTATTTATTGATGATGCTGAAAAAGCGTTGAAAGTTTTAGATGATGGTGGAATCATTCTATATCCAACCGATACCATTTGGGGCATTGGCTGCGATGCTACAAATGCAATTGCTGTTGAAAAAATTATTGCTTTAAAAGAAAGACCTGCACATAAAAGCTTTGTTGTTCTTGTAGCATCTGAGAAAGATATTTTACATTATACAGCCGCACCAGATTTTGCCGTTTTTGATTATCTGCAAACAACAAAGAAACCAACTACTGTTATATATGATCATGCTTTAGGACTTGCAGAAAATGTTTGCGCAGATGATGGTTCGGTTGCTATTCGTATTTGTAAGGATGAATTTTGCAGCTATTTAATTAAACGATTTCGCAAACCCATTGTGAGCACATCTGCTAATATAAGTCACGAACCTTCGCCGGAAAATTTTCCGCATATTTCAGAAAAAATAAAACGTGGTGTGGATTATATTGTGCAACATAAACAAGACGATTTTACCTCAAATACTGCTTCTGCCATTATTCGTTGGGTAAACGGAAATCCACAAATCATTCGTTCTTAACCGTTTAATTTTTATTTTAAAAGTTTTATTTTCTTGCATGGTTTTTGAATTTTTAAAAACCATAGATCATTCTAAATTTATTTTATGAGCAGGTTGGTAAAAGAGAATTCGAAAAAAAGTTATCGTTCAGATAATCCTGATAAAACAAAAAGCAGCATCACTGCCAACAATAATAAACCAGTACCTAATAAAGAAATTATTCAGCATTTAATACATCCTGATTATATCTTGTTCGATTGGGAATTTTTTAGCCGCGAACTTGAATTTGAATAAACAATACGCTCCTTTTTTCACTCCCTTATCTTTGCGCGGTATGCAAATACAATACAGCGGCAGAGAATCTTTAATTTTTAAAAAAATAGCAAAAGCCTCAGAACAGCTTTCGGTAAATAGTTATTTAATTGGAGGTTTTGTACGTGATAAACTTCTCGGCAGGCCAACTAAAGATGCAGATATTCTTTGTATTGGTGACGGTATAAATTTAGCACATTCAGTTGCTGAACTTTTTAATCCAAAACCAACAGTTGCTTATTTCAAGAACTTCGGAACGGCGCAAATAAAAGTTCCTGAATTTGAAATTGAATTTGTTGGCGCAAGAAAAGAAAGTTATTCAAGAGATTCAAGGAAGCCAGTAGTTGAAACAGGAACGCTTGAAGATGATTTAAACCGTCGCGATTTTACAATTAATACACTTGCCGTAAGCCTGAATAAAAATAATTATGGCGAATTGCTGGATTCGTTTAATGGACTTAAACATTTAGAGGAAAGAATCATTCAAACGCCGCTTAATCCAGTGCAAACTTTTAGTGATGATCCTTTGCGAATGCTGCGTGCGATCCGTTTTGCAACACAACTTGATTTTACTATTGAAGAAAAAACTTTTAGTGCGATAAAAGAAAATGCAGAACGCATACAAATTATTTCACAGGAACGTATCACAGATGAACTGAATAAAATCATGCTTGCTGCAAAACCTTCAGCAGGCTGGTTTTTGTTACGTGACAGCAATTTGCTTCAACTCATTTTCCCGAAGTTGCTGGATCTGCAGGGTGCTGAATATATTGATGGCATTGGCCATAAAGATAATTTCACGCACACATTGCAGGTGCTGGATAATATTTCAGTTCATACAAATGATTTATGGTTAAGATGGGCAGCTTTGTTGCATGATATTGCCAAGCCTGCGACAAAACGTTTTACTAAAGAAGAAGGCTGGACTTTTCACGGGCATGAAGCGTTAGGAGCGAAGATGGTTCCTAAAATTTTTGCACAATTGAAGTTGCCGCTTAGCGAAAAAATGAGGCTTGTGCAAAAGCTGGTTGCATTGCATTTGCGTCCTATTAGTTTGACTAAAGAAAACATTACTGACAGCGCAGTGCGCCGTTTATTATTTGATGCAGGTGAGGATATTGATGCATTGATGATGTTATGCGAAGCTGATATAACCAGCAAGAATAAAATGAAGGTAAAACGCTACTTAAATAATTTTGAAATTGTTAGAAAGCGTTTGATTGAAGTGGAAGAAAAAGATAAAATGCGCAACTGGCAACCACCAATAACCGGTGAAATTATTATGGAAACATTTGGCTTACCTCCGGGCAGGCAAATAGGAAAAATTAAAGATGCAATCCGGGAAGCAATTTTGGACGGTATTATTCCAAACCAATACGAAGACGCGTATAATTTAATGATAGAAAAAGGCACATTACTTGGTCTAAAACCTGTTGTATAAAATTTGTGGCAATACAGGTTTTTTATGTAATGTTGCCATCGCAATTAGCA
>JBDUBY010000086.1:0-10957 GCA_040003735.1 Parafilimonas sp. | reverse complement strand
TGAAAACATTATTGTTTTCAAAAACAATTTTTGCATCAATTCTTTTTAAACAAACAGCACAAAGGCTGATTGTGAAATCATAATATGTATAAGCTCGTTCTGGCATAAACAGTTATTTATTGCATAAATATAAAATTATAAAGCGCAAGCATCTATTACAAAACTTAAAATTGTTATTGTATTAATTTTTTTGGATGTAAGATGTAACGGTAATAATAAACAAGGCCTGCAAGGCAAACAACTTGTATAATTGATAAGCCAATAGTGAGAGTATGATGTGGCTTTATAAAATCGAGCATAAACCGGAAGAAAAGGTAACTGATCATAAAAATTATGAATAGTGATCCATTTTTGAAAGTAAATTTTTTTGAAAGTTTTTTAAGAAATATCCACATTAAAACCAGGAAAGCAATTTCATATAAACATACCGGATGCCTTTTAATATTATCACCCAAATTCATGCCCCATGGTAAAGATGTTGGCAAGCCATACGTTTCTTCATAAATCCCCATACTAAAACATCCAATTCTTCCAATTATTAATGCAAGTATTATAGGGAAAGTGAAAAGATCACCAGATGATCTTTTTTCATTAATGATTTTTTTTATCAATTCAACCCCGGCAAGCCCGCCTAATAAACCACCAACAATAGTTTTGTTATAATAGAAATAAAGTAAAATATTTTTTGATTGAAAGAGCGCTAAAGGATTTTCAAAACCACCAACCAGCCTGCTTCCTACAAAGGCGCCAAACGTTGCGCCAATAACAATCCATAAGCGTTTTGATGAATGAATTACATCACCTTGTTTTCTTTTTAAATAAACATAATAACGAAAGCCAACAAATAAGCCAAGCATTTCTGTTATTGTATGCAACAGAATTTTGCTAGAGCCAATTGTTATGGTTACAGGAAAATGCAGTTATAAATTTTTGAATGTTATCGCTTTTCTATCTTATCGTAAAAGCCGCCGTAATTGTTTATTTGTACAGCTTCTTCTTTAAAAAATTTCATTGGAAAGCCTAAATCAATTGCGCTTACTTCATCAAGCTGTTTCATGTCTTCTTCCGGAATTATAACGTCAATCGTTTTTAGATTTCGTTCCAATTGCTCAAGCTTGGTTGCACCAACAATCGGTATTGAAGAAAAAGATTTTTGCATTGTCCATTTTAATGCAATATGAGAAGCTTCTACACCAAGCTTTTCTGCAATAGCAATAACTTCTTTTGTTATGCACTGGCTGTCATCATTCAAACGGTTACTGTCTTCTTTAATTCTTCCTTTTTCACCACGCAAATATTTTCCTGTTAATGCTCCGCCTGCAAGCGGCGCCCATGGTGTAACCGTCATTCCAAAATGTTTTGCCATTGGTATCAATTCTCTTTCCGGGGTGCGTTGCAATAAACTGTATTCAATTTGCAATGCAATAAATTGGCTCCAGCCCATTAATTCTGCCAATGTATTTCCTTTAGAAACGATCCATGCAGGAGTGTCGCTTATTGCGGCATAATTTACTTTGCCTTGTTTTATTAGATCATCAAGGCCACGCAATACTTCATCAATTGGTGTAAGATCGTCCCAAATATGCAAATACAAAACATCAATAAAATCTGTTTTTAATCTCTTTAAACTTGCTTCTACGCTGCGCATCATATTCTTTCGATTGTTACCGCTTGCGTTTGGGTTTGTTTTATTATCATGCAAAGAATATTTTGTTGCGAGTACAAAATAATCGCGGTCGCGTTCTGATATAAATTCACCGATAATTTTTTCGCTTGTTCCAAATTTATAAATATTGGCAGTGTCTAAAAAATTGCCACCGGCTTCAGCAAAGCTTTCCATTATTTTAAAACTGGTTTCTGTGTCTGCACCCCAGCCATTTTCTGTTCCAAAACCCATTGTACCCAAACACAGCTCACTTACTTTAAGGCCGCTTCTTCCAAGTAATTTGTATTTCATGTGTTTATTTTTTATTATTTTTTTGCCACATGGAATTCGCTATAAAAATTTTCGTTGCAGTTGATTTAAATTACTCAGAAATTTTTATATCTCATTTCATAAAACAAAGTTATACAATAAAAAAACCGCTATTAGAAAACAGCGGTTTATTGCACATGAGAAAATAAAAGTATCAGAGATCAATTGTTTTTAAATCTTTTGGAAACTTAACGGCAACAGTTTGTGTTTGATTGTTGCGTTTAAAAGTAATTTTTACAGTATCACCTTTCTTAACATCTTTCACACTTTCTTTTAAATCTTCTGTTGATGTAATTGTTTTGCCGTTTACCTGTGTTATCACATCATCTTCTTTTAAACCGGCTTTTGCCGCAGGTGAATCATCATCATCAATATCAAGGATTTTTACACCATTGCCATCTTCAATATCCTGCGCTGAAATGCCGAGGTGCGGTTTATCGCTATCATAAGAAAAGGAAAAATTACGATTGAAATCTTTATTAAAATCATTATTGAAATTGCCCGGCGCGTTCCAGGAATATACTTTCATTTGATCTGCTTTGCCTAAAGTTGCATTCGCTGTTGCCTGCTTACCGCTTCTTAAATATGTGATTGCAATTTTTTCATCGGGCTTGTGTTTGCCGACAACTTTATACAAATCATCAGGGCCGGCAACTTTATCATCACCAATTTTAATAATAACATCACTTTCTTTTAAACCCGCTTTTTCAGCAGCACTTCCTTCAGTAACATCAGTAATTTTTGCACCCTTGTCTGTTTTGTCAGTCATAACGCCAAGAAACGCAGTGTTGGATTTTATTTTACGCATCATATCATCGCGGAATATTTTTACTTGCGGAGCCCGTGGTGAAAGTGGCTGCATATCACCATAACCAAAAACGTTTACGTCATTATCGCCCATATCTTGTTTTTGTTTGATGATGTCAATATCATTGCTTGTAAAATCATCAATTGGTTTACCATTTAAAGTAATATTATTGCCATCAATTACCACAGTAATTTTTTCTTTAACAGAATCTTTTTTATGGATGATAATATTTTCGTCTGTTGATTTTTGATCATTATCAGAGTTCTGTGCGTGAAGCGATAGGCAATTTAAAGAGAGTGCAAGCAGTGCCATAAACGGCTTGAATGTTTTAATCATAATAATTAATTTATTTATCTACGAATAATTTAGTAGTTCAAATATATAGAGATTTTTGAATTACGAAGCCTTTCGGAAATGTTAAACCTTAAGAGAACTTTTTATTTTTGACAGTTGACATATAAATAATTTATGCGTTTATAAAACTGACTAACAATTTCAAATTCCTTTTATTTGCAAAAAATTTCTCTATGAGATATCTATTACTAACGCTTGGAGTTTTTATTTCTGCTGCTTTACATGCTCAATTTGGTGTTTATGTTCAAGGTGGAGGAAATTATTCAATGCTTAGATCTACCCGAAGCCCGGGTGTAGAAAACGGGAAAAATGGTTTTGGCTGGCAGGCTGGTTTTGGAGGTGAATACCACACACAGTTTGGATATTTCTTATACTTAGGTGTAGATGTTGCAAGACAAACGTTTAAAAAAGATTCAACCTCTAACGGCTTTCATAATGTAGTATCTGACTATACATATAAACCATTGTTTTTAAATTTTCCTTTTGGTATCGGCTACCAGTTTGATATTACAAAAGATGTTGGCCTTAAAGTTTATGGCGGTATCACAACACAAGTTGGTATTGCAGGGAATTTAAAACGCAATACAAATTATTATAGTGATTCATCAGGCATTCCCGTGCATGTTAGAACAGATAATTCCTCTAACAGAATTCATTATGGAAGAAGTATACAGGTAACAGACGAATTTCAGTCTGATCTTAATAATACGATTTGGGGACTTAACGTTGGTGCAGGTTTAAATTTTTCAAAGTCAGTTGAAGTGGCTGTTTTTTACCAGGAAGGGTTAACTAATATTTTACCTGGCGGAGATGCTAAACGTGAAGTGAATAAACTGAGATCTGTATCAATTGATCTGCGGTTTTATTTTCCGAAGCAATATTATTCTTCTAAACAAAAGAGATAAATAAAAAAAGTCCCGGAATTAAATCGGGACTTTTTTTTATGAAACATTAGCTGTTTATTGATTAATATATTTTAAAAGTTCTGGGCTTTCAGGTGTAACCTTACTATCGAAATGTTGTAACACTTTTCCGTTCTCATCAATAAGAAACTTATTAAAATTCCAGGAAATGGTTGCATCCAAAACGCCGTTTTCTTTTTTATCACATAAATACTTAAAAACAGGTGTAGCATTTGGTCCTTTCACATCAACTCTTGTTGTTAGCGGAAAAGTAACACCATGATCTTTTCTGCAGAATGTGGAGATGGAGTCATCATTATGAAATTCCTGGTTGCCAAAATTATCAGAAGGAAAACCAATAATAACCAATTTGTCTTTGTGCTCTTCGTATAGTTTTTCAAGGCCTTCATACTGTGGTGTAAAACCGCACATGGAAGCTGTATTAACTACAAGAATTTTTTTGCCTTTAAATTTTGAAAAGTCAATTGTACCTCCGTCAAGGCCTTTAATTTTAAAATCGTAAATGGATTTTGCAGCCGGATGAAATGAAGTAAGCATTGCGAACATTAATAATGAGAGAAGCGTTTTCATGTTTATTTGTTTTGCTTAAACTAAAAAATATGTTGTGTACAAAGTTAGGTTATTGTAAATCACAATAACATTCCTAATAACTGCGTAAAGTTGTTTTGAGTTGTCTTAAAAAATATTTAAGGCTTTAAATTGTATAAGCCACAGTTGCCACGCTTAGTTTTACGCCCGGCGTTTGTAAAACTGCAGTGCTGCATGCTTCTAATGTTGCGCCCGTTGTAACTACATCATCAACCAGTAATATATGTTTGTTCTCAATTAAAGCTGGTTGAGTTACGGTAAAAACTCCTTCCATTGTTTGCCACCGTGCTATACGGGTTTTGTGCGTTTGCGTTTCAGTAAAAGAAATTCTGTCAACTGCATTTGTAATAACAGGCTTATTCCAAACAGAAATTATTCCATTTACAATTGCAAGGCTTTGGTTATATCCGCGTTTGTAAAATCTTCTTTCATTCAATGGCAGAGGAATAATCGCATCCACATCATCAAATCGTTTACTATTCATGAGTTGATAACCAAGCAGCTTTCCTAAAAAAATACCAGCCTGCTGATTTGATTTATATTTAAGCTGGATGATGATGTTTTGAATAACAGAATCTTTATTAAAATAAAAAGCACTTCCCGCCTGTTCAATATTTACTCTGCCATAAAATATTTTTTCAACAGGATTGCCAGCTACAGATAAAAAACCTGTTTCCGGTAAACTGTTTAAACATTCAGCGCATAAAATATTGTCGTTGTTTAATACATCACTATTGCACCCGATACAATTGTGCGGAAATAACAGGTGTAGAAAATCGTTGATATAATTTTTTACGGCAATCATTAATTAAATAAAAGGCGGTACAATTCATCCACTTTTCCAACATCAATCACTTCTATATTGTATTGGGTTTTATTCAAAGCTTTTTTATTAAAGGGCGCAATGAATATTTTTTCAAAGCCTAATTTTTCAGCTTCAGCAATTCGTTGCTCCACACGGTTTACTGCTCTTATTTCGCCATTCAATCCTACTTCACCTGCAAAGCAAATATTTGGCGAAAGTGGCGCATCATCATACGAAGAAAGCAACGCGCAAATAATAGCTAAATCTGTTGAAGGATCTTCGATGCGTAAACCCCCGGCAATATTTATAAATACATCTTTTACTCCAAAGTGAAAACCGCCACGTTTTTCTAACACGGCTAATAAAAGTTGTAATCTTCTGCTATCTAAACCACTTGTAGTACGTTGCGGTGTTCCATAAACACTTTGTGTAACCAATGCCTGCGTTTCAATTAATAAAGGTCTTAACCCTTCCATGCCTGCTGCAATTGCACTGCCGCTAAGTACTTCTTCTTTTTGATGAATAAAAATTTCAGAAGGATTATTTACCATACGCATTCCGCTGCTCATCATTTCATAAATACCTAATTCTGATGTGCTGCCGAAACGATTTTTAAGCGTTCGTAAGATTCGGTAAGAATAATGTTGATCACCTTCGAACTGCAAAACTGTATCAACCATGTGCTCAAGAATTTTCGGACCGGCAATACTTCCATCTTTTGTAATGTGGCCAATTACAAATACAGGTGTGTATGTTTCTTTTGCAAAACGCTGTAACGATGCAGCGCATTCTCTTACTTGTGCAATGCTTCCGGGCGTTGCATCAATATTATCTGATAATAACGTTTGAATAGAATCAATAATTACTAATGCAGGCTGCAGCTTTTTTATTTCAGTAAAAATTACAGACAATGAGGTTTCAGTAAGTATGTAAAAATTTTCGTTGTGAATATTTAACCTGTTTGCACGCATTTTAATTTGCTGCTCACTTTCTTCACCACTAATATATAAGGTGATTGTATTTTTAAGATGCAAAGCATCTTGAAGTAACAAAGTGCTTTTGCCAATTCCGGGTTCACCTGCAAGTAATACAATACTTCCTGCTACAATGCCACCACCTAATGTGCGGTTTAATTCCGGATCGTTTGTAATTAATCTTTCCTCTTTTATATTTTCAACTGCATCAAGCAATTTTGCTTTCGATGTTTGTCGCTCACCAGAAACATCTTTCCAAAAATTTTTTTCTTTTTGATTTCGTTCAACAACTTCTTGAATAAAAGTATTCCATTGATTGCATGAAGGACATTTACCTAACCACTTCGCACTTTCATAACCACAGTTAGAACAAAAAAATGCTGTTTTAACTTTACTCATCTTATAAAGATACTTGCATGATGTAATTAAAAAGATGAATTCGATTTTACACAAAATAAAAAGGCCGGTAAAAATACCGGCCCTTTCTTACTTACTAACCCATTAAATTCAGCCACTAAATTACAATAATGGGTTACATAACAAAATAAATTTTTGGTCTTGTTGAAAACTTTTGGTTCGGGTTTGCTTTCAAAATGCGGCATTTTGTCGCATTGCTAACGATCATTAGCAAAATTAAAGACAATTTGTCTTAATGCTTTTAAAGCAATTTTGTTTTTTTGTTTGATTTTGAATTGGTTATAGAATTGACCTATTCTAATAAATCAAATAACATCTAAATTAATCGGGTTGTTCTATAAATACGCCCTTTTGTATTTTCTTTCTTGTATAAAGTGGAAAAGCAAACCACCCACCATTTGTTCAGTTGATTTTAATTCTGCGTCACAAGCATAAAAATTACATTCCGGTATAAAGTATAAACATCCGTTAAACTGAGGTCATATATTAAATTTCCTTTAATCATTCTTATCTTTAATAGATTCAAAAAATATTTAAGGCATTTTAATTGATGCTACCTTTTAATTAAAAACAAAAACTCATGGAAGGAAAAAAATACAAAATATTATTGTGTGAAGATGATACAAACCTAGGTATGGTTTTAAAAAACTACCTTGAATTAAATGACTATGAAGTTACCCTTGAAAGAGATGGCAGGCTTGGCCTGGCTGCTTTTCAAAGAGAAAAATATGACATTTGTTTGCTTGATGTAATGATGCCTAATATGGATGGCTTTACACTTGCTGAAGAAATACGCGACATTGATCCTGATGTTCCTTTATTTTTCTTAAGTGCAAAAACAATGAAGGAAGATATTATACAAGGTTATAAACTTGGTGCAGATGATTATATAACCAAACCTTTTGACAGTGAGGTATTGTTGCTTAAAATAAAAGCTATTACTAAACGTAATGAAGAACTTAACAGAGAAAGTGAAAATATTGAATTTGATTTAGGCCGTTATCACTTTAATCCAAAATTGCGTGAACTGGCGCATGATGGAAAAACGCAAACACTTTCGCCAAAAGAAAATGAGTTATTAAAAATGCTGGCTGAACATAAGAATGATTTATTGCCACGGGAAAGAGCATTAAAGAAAATCTGGGGCAGCGATACTTATTTCAATGGTCGCAGTATGGATGTATATATTGCTAAGTTGCGCAAGTATTTAAAGGATGATGAACAAATTGAAATTGTAAATATTCATGGAAATGGATTCAGGCTTGTAGCCCCATAAATAATATTTGAACTTTTAAAAAAAGCTTCTGCAATTGCAGAAGCTTTTTTATTTAGCAAAAACTTCAGGAATTACTTTGCCAACACAGCCGCTTGGCATTTGAATATGTAATAATGCAGCAACTGTTGCGGCGATATCTGTCATATAAGTTTCGCGGTTCGTATTTCCACTTTTAATGTTCCATCCATACCACAACAAAGGAATGTGTGCATCATAAGGATTCCACAAACCATGAGAAGTACCCATGCCATCGCCTGCAACATAACCGGGTTGCAGAACCAATTGAATATCTCCGCTTCGTTGTGGAAAATATGTGTTACTGTACATTTGTTTCTCTGTTGAATTTAAAGTGGTATTGCTGATGTTTGTTAATGCGAATGCTCTGGCAATCCCAGGCCTTTGTTCTGCTACATTAATTATTGTTTCTATAATTGCATCTTTATTTAAATGAAGCGAATCAATCTTTTCCTGGTTTAATAGAATCTGGTCTTCATACAAACCTTTTACAATATCGGCTGAACCATATTTTACAAGCATGAACTGTCTTATTGTGTTCATGAATTGATTATCATTAAATGTACCGCCTGGCAAATTATGTATCTTGGAAAATCCCGGGCTGTTTGCTACACCATGATCTGCTGTAAGAAATATTAAATAATTTCCATTGCCTAACTGCTTATCTAAAAAAGATAAAAAATCGCCAAGCACTTTATCCAATTTTATATAATCATCTAATTGTTCCCATGATTCAGAACCAAATGTGTGGCCAATATAATCAGGCGAAGAAAAACTCACCGTTAAAAAATCTGTGACATTATTGTTTCCAAGATTTTCATTAATAACTGCTGTTTCTGCAAGCGCTTCCAGCAAAGTATTTCCGCCAGGTGTTACTGCAAGTTTGGTATAATCTTTTTTTACAAAGCCACTTAAAGTATATGGAAAATGTTTTTGATTACTGCCAAAAGGTTGTCTTTCATAAGGCTGTACATCGTTGCCACAATATTGCTGATAGATATTTTCAGGCAAACTTAATGTCCAGTTCAAACTATATAATGAATCAGTAATATCTCGTTTATTAAAAGCTTTTACCCAACCTGGCAATGTATTCATGTAATAGGAACTGGAAATGAAATTGCCATTTTGTGCATCAAACCAGTATGCAGCATTTGCCAAATGTCCTGCAGGAAAAATAGCAGCCCTGTCTTTTATTGATAGTCCAATAACCTTTGAGGAAAAATTCGTAGCCAATCTTAATTCATCAGTTATTGTTGTAACCGCCAAATTGCGGGGACTCATTTTACCTGCGTCATCATCAGCGCCAATTGTTGTTGCTGTATCATCATCAGCACAATACACAATTTTATTTTTTAATTTATCAAACCAAATATTTCCGATAATGCCATCAATTGCAGGTACAGAACCTGTATAAATACTTGTATGGCCTGCAGCAGTTACGGTTGGCGTGTATGGAATAAATGTGTTGTCGCAACTAAAACCCTGGTTCAGCATTCGTTTAAAGCCGCCAGTATTGCTGTACAACGAATAAAATTTATATAAATAATCCCAACGCATTTGATCAACCACAATGCCTATAACAAGTTTGGGACGTTTTAAAGAATCGTTTATTGGAGGTTGAGTGTAACTGATAATATAAAAAAATAGTGCAGCAATAAATAAGCATTTATATTTCATTCATCTATAAATTATAGACAAATGTAAGCGTAATGCTAATTTGTTTGCTGCAACTAATATGCTGTTTAAGAATTACACGTAAAGTTTTTCGTAATATTCATGTGCCATGCGGTTACTATCAAATTGAACACGCACATCGCGCATACCATTTTTTCTTATTTGCCGCCAGGTATCAGGATTTTCATAATACAATGGCAGAATTTGTTGTTCAAGAATTTCATATACTTTATTCAAATCATACTCATCTTGATCATGCACATTCATATTATCGTAGTCGGCAATCGGTACAACAAAACCGTTGTTGCCCTGGTTTATAAATTCAGGGATCCATCCATCATCAGTTGAAAAATTTACAGCACCGTTCATGGCGGCAGTCATTCCACTTGTACCTGATGCTTCGCGTGGTACGCGTGGATTATTCAACCAAACGTCAGAAGCCTGTTTTAATCTTTTACTTAATGCTAATTCATAACCAACAAGCACTGCAACATTTTTATAATTTTTACTTAACTGTACAAGATTATTAAATTGAGTGATTGCAGGATAATCAACAGGATAAGGTTTGCCTGCCCAAATAATTTGTACAGGATATTTTTTACTTGCCAGCAAAGCATTAAATCTTTCCATGTCATAGGCAAGCAAGTCTGCTCTTTTATAACCTGCAAAACGCCTTGCCCATACAATAGTTAAAATGCTTGGATTAAAAATTTTTCCTGTTTGATCTGCAACAATTTCAAAAGCGCGTTTCTTTAAATACCATTTCCTGTCATCAAAGCGCCAATCGTTATTTTCATCCATCGAAGCATACAATTGTTTATCTGCCCAATACTTCCAGTTTTGCGCATTTGTAACAGAAATAATCGGACAAATACCTTCGTACCTGCTCCACATTTCTCTTGCTACTTTGCCATGCAGTTGCGAAACACCATTTGCAATTTTTGCAAAGCGTAATGCAACTAATGAATGATTAAACTGGTTGTCTTCAAGGCCTGTTAGTTTTCTAACTTCATCAATACTTAACCCGCAGAAATAACTCATTTTCTGGCACAGATAAATATCGTGTTTTTCGTTACCGGCTTCTTCAGGTGTGTGTGTTGTAAATACAAGCTGGCTGCGTAATTTTTCAACACTTTTATATTTATTCA
>JBDUBY010000197.1:0-3256 GCA_040003735.1 Parafilimonas sp. | reverse complement strand
ACGCAAAAAACCTATCACCGTTTCGCAATCATAATCGTATTGATGCTTTGTTGGTTCCATTGGTTTTGGTTCGATAAGAAAAATTCCTTTAAAACCATTCTTTCTTGCATAATCTTTTGCTGCGTGTAAGAACTTCGCAAGATGTTCTTTTTCACGTTTCATATTTGTATTCAATAAGGTCATATAACCTTCTCTTCCGCCCCAGAAAACATAACCATCACCACCTAATTCAATGGTTGCATCAATGGCCGCTTTTACTTGCGCTGCTGCGTGAGAAAGTACATGAAAATCAGGATTGGTTGAAGCACCATTCATATAACGTGGATTAGAAAACACATTTGCTGTTCCCCATAATAATTTAACGCCGCTGTTTTTTTGTTTTTGTTTTGCATATTCAACCAATGCCTGCAAACGCTTTTCATTATCGGCTACATCAGTTGTATAGTCAACTACATCTACATCATGAAAACAATAAAATGGCAGATTCATTTTGGTAATGAATTCGAAAGCCGCATCCATTTTATCTTTTGCTCTTTCAACTGCATCAGTTTTTTTATTCCATTCAAACACATGCGTACCGGGACCAAACGGATCGCTTCCATCATTAACAAAAGAATGCCAATAAGCACAGGCAAAACGAAAATGTTCTTTTAGCGTTTTGCCCGCAACAACTTTATTTTCATCGTACCAGCGAAATGCAAACGGATTGTCGCTTTCGGGTCCTTCATACTTAATTTGATTAATGCCTTTGAAATATTCTTTGTCTCCTAATAGTACTTGCATAATATTATTTGTTTGAATTTATAATTGATTGAAAATTTTAATCTATAAAAAATACACTTATCTCTATATGTTAAACCTAAATACAAAATCAAAAATCTTACATGCTGCTTAGTTCATTTTCATCGTATGCCTTTGAGACTTAAAATCAAGACGCGCTAACTGATAAGTAATAAATTTATTATCACCTTCTTTAATTTTAATATTTGCATCTACCGGAACATTTTCAAAAACCTGAATTTTTCCTGTTACCGGCCATGTTATTTCAATTTTTTCAACAGATGTTGCGCTATTCAAACCTATATGTTGCTGCAAAGGATTAGAACCAAAGCTTCCACCAGAATTCACATCTCTGAAAACAGACCGCTCTGTATTACCATCTTTAAAGGTTACTTTGATTTTTGTACCGATTGCTGCTCTATTTGATATTGTTCCCTGCAAAGAAAGATTAATCCAATTATTACTATTTTGTCCAGGATTTAAATACAAAGAATTTTCATAAGCATCTCCCGGATATGCGCCGCCCATTTTAATATAAATATCTTCATTGCCATCATTGTCAAGATCCGCAAAAGAAACTGCATGACCTTTTTGCAAATTGCCCACATGTGCAGAAGTGGTAACATCTAAAAAGCTTTTGCCATTGATATTTTTAAATAGTTTGTTTGGAATAGCTGATTTAAATGATGGATTACCTGTACCAAGATAAAAATCAAGGTATCCATCATTGTCAATATCGCCGAAATTTGCTCCCATTGCGAAAGCAATTTTATTCAATCCAACTTTTGCAGATACATCTTCAAAAGTTCCATCATGTTTGTTTCTGAATAAAATAACTTTACCCGCATTGTTCACAGGAAGTTGTATGGCTTCGGCTGCTGCATAATAAGCAAGTGGTTCGTTAAATTCATATCCGCATACAAGTATATCGAGCCAGCCATCATTATCATAATCCCAAAACCATGTGGTAAAAGTGCGTGTGAGATTATTGCTTAAGCCAGCTTGTTTACTTAGGTCATCAAACTTAACAGCTCCGCCTTTTACTGATTCGTTTTTCAATAATATTTTTTCCCCGTTTAATGTAGAAATGAAAATATCAGTTAACCCATCGTTATTGTAATCACCCGAAGTAACACCCTTTACAAATTTCGTTATTGCACAGTTAGCTTTCGAGGCCATTTCTGTAAATGTTCCGTTTTTATTATTAATGTATAATTCACATGAATGCACTTCGCCACCGGGTTCCGTTTCGTTACCTATAAAAACATCGAGCCAACCGTCATTATTAAAATCTGCCCAGGTAGCCGTTTGAGTAGGATGAAAAGAAAGCAATCCACTTTCTTTAGTTACATCTGTAAAAGTGCCATCGCCGTTATTTCGTAATAAAGAATTAGGCGTTTTGCCAAACTCGCCTTTCCAACCGCCTCTCAATACAAATATATCCTTGAGGCCATCATTGTTATAATCTGTTTGCATTATATTTAAACCACCGGTTAAATAGCCAAGGCCTGAAGAATCGGACACATCTGTAAAAGTTCCGTTACCATTATTTCTGTAATAGCGCATTGGTTCTGATAACGACCAACTGCTTAACACAATATCAGGATAACCATCGTTATTAAAATCATCAACAATACTTCCGCCTGCCTGACATTTATAATTCAATCCAACATTTGCTGCTACATCAGTAAAAGGTTTTATGATATGCGTAGAGTCATCATTCGTGATTTTTAAAAGAAATTGTGGTGGCACTTGCTTAGGATAACCGCCAGTGGTCATGTATGCAATATTCAGCAACCATTTTGATTCCAAATCGCCGGGATCATCTAATAATAATGTTTTATATATTTCGATAGCTTTTTCTGAAGCTGTTTTATCATGGTGAACCCCGCCTTTTGATATAGGGAATATGCACGATTCGGGGTTGTGCATGTTAATGCAATTCGTTCTTTCTCCCAACCTTAAATAAGCAATAGCCATATCTTTCATAATTGATTGCCTTTGATCAATGTAACCGCGAGGGATTTCATTAAGCAAGTCCTGAAAAATGTCTATTGCTTTTTGTTCATCTCCTAACTGTAAAAGTGCATTTGCTTTTTTGCGCAGGGCTTGCATTAAGGCATTTTTATCCTTGGAATTATCTAATATAGAATCGCAGTCTTTTACCACCGCTTGAGGACAAAAAACATTGTTTGGGTTGTTATAATTTTTTTCTGATTCTTTTAAAAGATCAATCATCGCCTGGTTTGGGGAGCTTTTGCGCTTGCAGGAAGCAATAGAAAAGGATAGCATAAAAAGCAATAAAAAGATAGTGTTGCAGTCTTTAAGATAATGATGCTTTTTATTATCAAACCTGAACATATCACATATGGTAAGCTTACTTTTTATGACGTTTCTACTAATCGTAAATAAAAATTTATACGGCCTCATAATAGTAAAAAAATAGAGGCTAATAATGCATTGCCTCTATTTTTTT
>JBDUBY010000153.1:0-10978 GCA_040003735.1 Parafilimonas sp. | reverse complement strand
GGAACTTTATCCAGTTCATCCTGCAAAGATTTTTTATCTGTTATTTCAGATGAAATGATGCAGTTCATGGCGCCGCTGTTTCTTATATGCGCCACTAAAGAGCGTGTATCAATCCCTTCAATAGCAACAATATTATTCTTCATTAAATATTCTTCAAGGCTGCCTGTTGCCTTGTATCGCGAAAACTTATCTTCAAGATTGCGGCCAATTAATGCGCGTATTTTTACGTTGTTACTTTCCTGGTCAAAACCATTTATACCATAGTTGCCAATATGAACACTGTTCATAATCAGCACCTGGCCATAATAACTTGGATCAGTAAAAACTTCCTGGTAACCCGTCATGCCGGTGTTAAAACAAATTTCGCCTGTAGCAGTTCCAATTTTACCAAATGCTTTGCCTTGAAGAAAAGTTCCGTCTTGCAGAAGAAGAAATGCAGGTTGTTGTGAGGTAGACATTTTTTGAAAGTATTTTCAAAATGCAAAAGAAAGGCTTGCAATTGAAATGTTATGATAAAGTTTTCCAGATTGTTTATTAATTTTTATTGGTATGAATACATTTATATAAATTGATAAACTGGTTTTGTTTTATTAATTATTTTAGCCGACATACAAAAATATTTTATGCACAGAATTTTGCTTGTAATTATAGCAGCAGCCGCAACATCATTTTATTCTTCAGCACAAACAAAACAATTTACTGTTGAAAAAAATAATGCGGCAACATCAGTGAAAAACCAGGGCCGTTCAGGTACGTGCTGGTGTTATTCATCAACTGCAATGACGGAAAGTGAAATGCTTTCATTGGATAAAAATTTGCTTGATTTAAGTGAAACCTTCACCGTATATAATTTGTATATTGATAAAGGAATAAAATATATACGCCGCCGCGGAAGTACACGTTTTTCAGAAGGCGGACTTGGACAAGACATGTTGAATGCTGTTGCTAATTATGGTGCAATGCCGCAGGAAATTTATCCGGGCATTGGAAAAGATACCATAATGAATCATGATTATAAGCTGCAGGAAGTTTTAAAATCATATCTTGATAATGTGCTTGCTGTAAATCCGGATACCATTCCTGCGAACTGGGAAGATGGTTACCTGCAAATATTGAAAAGCTATTTAGGTGAACCTCCGCCTGAGTTTGATTACAATGGCAAACATTATACGCCGCAAAGTTTTGCTGCAGCATACGTTACTGAAAAACCTTCAGATTTTATTGGGTTAACATCATTCACGCATCATCCTTTTTATACTTCTTTTGTAATGGAAGTTCCGGATAATTATAACAGCAATGCATATTATAACCTGCCGCTTGACGAACTAATAAATACAGCGAAACAATGCATTGAAAAAGGATATACGCTTACGTGGGATGCTGATGTAAGCAACATAGGTTTTCGTCAAATGAAAGGTGTTGCTATGTGGACGATGAATGCAAATGATTCAACAGCTTTTCCAAATTTTACCGAGCCTGAATTTACGCAAAGTATAAGACAGAATTTGTTTGATAAACAGGTTACCCAAGATGATCATTTAATGCAAATAACAGGTATTGCAAAAGATGAAAATGGCAAAGAATATTTTATTGTGAAAAATTCATGGGGCGAAGTAGGACCGTACAAAGGATATATTTATGTAAGCATGCCTTACTTCGCTATAAATACTATTTCGGTTATAGTTAATAAAAAGGCTGTATCAAAAGATGAATTGAATAAACTCGTAATGAATTAAATTACTGGTACAGCCAAACTCTTAATAAAGAAATTAACTGATCAGCATCTACCGGCTTTGTAATATAATCTGATGCGCCTGCATTAATACATTTTTCCCTGTCGCCCATCATGGCTTTTGCTGTTACGGCAATTACAGGTAAGTTTTTATATTTTGGATTTTCGCGAATGCGCTTTGTACTTTCATAACCATCCATTTCAGGCATCATCATATCCATTAAAACAATATCAATTTTTTTGTGTTCTGATAATTGCTTCAATGCATCCTTTCCATCAATCGCAGATATTACGTTCATGCCATAATTTTCCAGCGATTTTGTTAATGAAAAAATATTGCGTACATCATCATCAGCAACTAAAACAGTTTTACCTTTTAATACTTCAGCCAGCTCGCCCATACGTTTATATTTAGGCGATTTTTTATCATTCTTATTTTGTTCTACCAGGTGAAGGAAAAGTGACACTTCATCTAAAATTCTTTGATAAGAATGTGCTGTTTTTACAACAATTGAATCTGCATATTGCTTGATGTGCATTTCTTCAGTGTAACTTAAATTCTTGCCTGTAAATACGATGATGGGAAGATCTTCAAAACCCGGCGCTTTTCTAACTTCTCCCAATATATCATAAGAACCTTGCACTGAAATGGCCATATCTAAAATAACACAATCAACATTTTCTTTGTTAAGCGTATCAATACTTTCTTTAATTGAATTGGTGATTTCAGAAACTACATTAAAGCTTTCAAGAAAATACGCAAGCGCTTTTGCATGCATTTCATTTTCTTCAACAATCATTACTTTTTTGGGATGCCTGCTTAATGCATCTTCAATTTTTTGGAAAACAGCGCTCATTTTTTCAAATGCAACGGGCTTG
Organism: Parafilimonas sp.; assembly: GCA_040003735.1. Taxonomy (GTDB): domain Bacteria; phylum Bacteroidota; class Bacteroidia; order Chitinophagales; family Chitinophagaceae; genus Parafilimonas. Next base: position 8,367 of record JBDUBY010000153.1, on the reverse strand, counting down.
CTTATAAAATCTGCAGCACCATTTGAAAGGCTTTTATTTTTTACTTCGTGTGAAGACATTATATGAATGGGAATTGGCTTTGTTGTAGGATCAGATTTTAATTCGTCCATAACTTCCCAACCACTTTTTACAGGCAATTGCAGATCCAGCAAAATGCCGTGCGGATGATATTTTTTTGCAAGATTTACACCTTCATCGCCACGTACAGCAACGATGGCTTTATAATTTTTTCGCCTTGTAAAATCGAGTAGAGATTTTGCAAAACCCGTATCGTCTTCAACAATTAAAATAACCTTATCACCCGTTTCAATATCATGCCTGTCATCTGCCAGAGACGCAGGAATTATTTCTGAAATATAATTTTTATCATGCCTTTTAATTTCAGGTACATTATAGCTTTCAGCTTTGGTGTTAGTTCTAAAAAGTGATTCATTTTGCGGCGCAATTATATGCGCTGCATTTTTCTTTGCAGGAATAGTAAGTTTAAATTCACTGCCTTTACCTTCCTCACTGGTAACTGTAATAACGCCGCCCAAAAGTTTTGCAAGTTCACGACTGATGGAAAGCCCTAAACCAGTTCCACCATATTGTCTTTTTGTTGAGCCATCTGCTTGCTGAAAAGCTTCGAAAATAGTTTCGAGTTTATCTTTTGGTATGCCAATGCCGGTATCTTTTACTATGAAAGAAAATGCTTCATTATCTTTTTCAATATTAAGTGTAACAGAACCTTGTTTTGTAAACTTTAATGCATTAGAAATAAGATTGCGTAAAATTTGATCAAGACGTAAACGATCTGTTTCTATTTGTTGTAGTTCATCGTCTGCATGAAGATTGAACGAAATGTCTTTATCTTTTGCTACAGGCTCAAACAAGTCTTTAACGCCACGCATCAGATCTTTAATAGTAACCTGGTTATATTCAAGCTCCATTTTACCTGATTCAATTTTTGAAAGATCAAGTATTTCATTAATGAGGGTTAATAATGACGTGCCTGAATTTTGAATTATTGTTGCGTATTCAATTTCATCATTGCTTAAATTATTACCATGATTTTCTGAAAGTAATCTTGACAACAACAAAATAGAATTAAGCGGTGTGCGTAATTCATGAGACATGTTGGCAAGGAACTCTGATTTATATTTTGTGATTAATTCAAGCTGTTCTGCTTTTGCCTGTATTTCAAAATTGCGTTCGAGTATTAACTCATTTTTTCCCTCAAGCATACGGCTGCGTTCTTCCAGCTCCGTATTTGATTGCTGCAATTCTTCCTGTTGTACTCTAAGTTCTTCTTCTGATGCCTGCAGTTTTTCCGCCTGTACTTCCAGTTCTGCATTTATATTTTCCATTTCATTTTGCTGCACCTGCAATTCCTCTGACTGTGCCTGTGTTTCACCAAGTAATTCCTGCAGGCGCTGGTTATCCCGCGCAGCATGAATAGCCATTCCAATATTATAAGTTGAAGATTTAAGAAATTCCTGTGCGATTTTACTAAACTCTTTCAGCGAAGCAAGTTCTATCACGCCTTTTAATTTGTCTTCATAAAAAACGGGCACAGCAATAATTGAAGTTGGCTTTATTTTACCTGCAGCATAAGAAACTATAACATTGGTTTCAGAAATATCTTTCAATAAAATTTCTTTACCGCTTAAAGCGCTTTGGCCCGCTAAACCTTCACCCAAAATTATTTCCTTTTTAGTATTTTCATCAAGCGCAATCCCTGCAGATAAATGCAGTTGTTTATTTTCTGCTAAATAAAATGCACCTACAGTTGCTTCAACATAAACGGTAACAAAATCTAATACATTATATGTAAGTGTTGAAAGACTTTTTTCGCCAATCATTTTATCATTTAAACCAGCAATGCCGCTTTGCAACCATTCGTTGTGCGATAAATTTGTGAACGAATAATCAAGTGATTCAGCCATTTTATTCAGCGAAACTGAAAGGTTTCCCAGCACATCTTTACCTTCATCACTTAACCTGGTTTTATAATTACCTGAAGAAATTTTTTCCGCAATGCCTTGAATTAAATTCAGGCGATTGGTGATGTCTTCATCTTTATTTATAAGTTCAACCTGTAGTTTTTCCCGCTTCTTAAAATCACTGTTTATTCTTAAAAAAGAAACCAATGCAACAATAAAAGAAAGCAGCGAAGCAATGATGATAAGTGTTGGTGTTGAGGTTGCAAATTTCTTCATTGATACAGTGTGCGTTTCTAAATCACTGCGCTCACTGTCTTCCATTGTCTGAACAATATTGCGGGCCGAATCCATATACAGTTTCCCGTTTTCTAATTCTTCAACAGAAGGATTTATGCCTTCACGCTTTTTATCAATAAGCACCTGCAATGATGATATACGTTTTTTAAGAACATTACGTAACAGTTCAGCAGATTGCTGTTGATTAATATTGGTAACAGTTCTTGCTTTAGTTTCATCAAGCAGTGTGTTGGCTTTATCTAAAGCGCCGGTGTAAGGTTCCAGGAATTCATCTTTGCCTGTAAGCAAAAAACCGCGTTGGCCTGTTTCGGCATCTTTTAAAATAGAAATAACATTATCCAGTTTATTTATAATAGCATTTGTTTGATTAACTGAATCCTGGCTGCCTAATAAGTTGTTGATGCTTATGTAAGAAGCTATAGCGCTAACGATAAGCAGGAGAAATGAAATGCTGTATAATATCAGCAAATTTCGTTTAAAGGAAGAATTCATATTCTTATTTATTTATGAAAAGTAACAGCTTGTTTAGAGGTTTGCTTTACAGGTAAAACCATAATAAAAGTTGTACCTTCTTCCTCTTTACTTTTTGCTGTAACTATTCCATTGTGTTTTTCAATTATTTTTTTTACTATGCTTAAACCAATGCCAGTGCCTTCATATTCTGCTCTGCCATGCAATCGCTGAAACATAGTAAATATTTTGTCAAGATATTGTTCGTTAAAACCAATGCCATTATCTGCAATATAAATACGGCAGTAATCACCCTTTTCTGCAGGCTGGCTTTGTATAGATTTTTCCTTTGTAAAATCACTCCATATTTTTATTTCAGGTTGTGCGTTGTGCTTTGAAAACTTAAGCGCATTGCTTATGATATTTTGGAAAACCTGCCGCAACTGATCAGGTATTATTTCAACTGCCGGAAGTTCATCAATAATTAATTTTGCCTTCGTTTCTTTTATATAAAGTTCAAGATCAGTAATCGTATCTTTTATAACTGCGTTCAACGGTTGAGAAACAAATTCCAGTGTAGCAGAAAGTTTTGAATAAGTCAGCAGATCATTTATCAGTGTTCGCATTCTTTCAGATGAAGAAATAATCCTGTTCATATAATGATTGCCTTCATCATATACAAAACGCTCTTTTACAATCTGGCTGAAAGTTATAATTTTTCGCAAAGGTTCCTGCAAATCATGCGAAGCAATAAAAGCGTATTGCTGCAACTCTGCATTGCTTGCTTCAAGTTCTTTGTTCGCTTCTGTTAATTGAACAGTTCTTGCTTCTACTTTTTGTTCAAGATTTAGTTTGATATCATTTAACTCTTTTGTTTGCCTGTATAATCTTGAAAAGGTTTTAATTTTTAACAACAATAATTCAGGATCGAATGGCTTGGTTATATAATCAACACCGCCGGAAGTATAACCTTTTGTAATAAAACGTTTATCAATATGAACAGCGGAAAGAAATAGAATTGGAATATCTCTTGATTTGCTGTAACCTGTAATATTTTCAGCTACTTCATAACCATCCATGCCAGGCATTTGCACATCAAGAATTACCAGTTCGTATTCATTCTTTAATATCTTTTTTAAAGCTTCTTCTCCTGAAATTGCTGTATCAACATCATAAAGATTTATTTTTAGTAAAGATTTTAAAGAGAATAGATTCTCCTGTTTATCATCAACAATAAGAATCATAGCTTTTCAAGGTATTTGGTTGTAAGTTATTTCTATAACACATAATAATGTATAAACATCAGCAAACAATAAATGTGCTGGATGTATCGCTTAATTCCCGCAAAGATTTTTCAAGATTACCGCGTACATTTTGTGAAATAGAAGATAAAATATTTTTTAGTTCTTTAAGATTACTGGGTTTAGTTATAAAACATATTGCACCTTTTAACATCGTTTCTTCAATATCTTTCGATTGACATGAAGTGGTGTACATAATAACAGGAATGCGCTGCAACTGGGGATCTCTTTTTATTTCTGTAAGGCATTGTTTGCCATCCATACGAGGCATATTTAAATCTAAAAAAATAACATCGGGAAAATTAGTTTGATGCTGTTTTAAAATAGTCATTGCTTCTTGCCCGTCTGCTGCAGAAACAAAATCAATGGAAGGATTAACTTCCTGCAATACTTCTTTAAACAGCGAAACATCATCTAAATCATCATCTACCAATAAAAAACGATTACTCTTTGTCATACCAGGTTTTTAAAATTTTTGAACCATTAAAAGGGAAAAAATATTTACAGCGAAACAGGCAAAGCGATGCAAAAATATTGTTCAAAAGATTAATCACGAAAAGTAAAAAATTTTTATTTATGAAGCTGTATTTGTAATTCCTTTCAATATTGATTTCCAGATTAGATAGAAAAATGAACGCTGCGAATCTCTTTTATAAGAAACATATTTCGGTTCTGCTTCGCCTTCTTTATTAGATTTATTCAAGATAAAAGTGTTCGCTACAAAACTTAAAAAGCCTCTATGTTTTAATTTTCCGTTGTCGGGTTTAAGCGCAGTTATTTTAAGATCATCATATACAAAAAAAACAGAACTGCGTGCATTATAACTATTGCCAGTTTCATGCACTTTTAATCTTTTTATTGAAAGGCTGTTTATTTCAAACAAACCTAACGGCACGGCTGCTTTGTTTAATGCTGTGCCATTCATCGGCCCGAGATCTGCATCAACAGTAAAATCTCCGGTTTTTGTTTTTGTAAGATCAAACATAAACGTTGCACTAAGATTTGCTACGCTCATTAATTTACTCGTTGCTGTAAGCTTCAATATTTTATTCTGTGCAATATTTTCTTTTATGTTGGTAACATTTGTAATTACGGCGTTAATATCATCAAAAACAACTGAACCTGTTTTCTGAGTTTTTGGATTTAGTTCTGTATAGGTTAACTTAAAATTATTAATCAAAATCGAATCAACATTTGTTGGAAAATCAAGGTTCACTAATAATTGATGCGGGTAATTGCCCACTTTTGATTTTGGGGAAAGTGGAACATTTCTATCTGCATATATTTCCATTGTTCCATTATTTAACTGGCATTGTGATGCATTAAAACCTTCACCCAAAAACAAATGGTACCAATCAATATTTTTAAAAAAAGCCGTTTCAAATTTTATAGTGTAACGATCTTTATAAGATTTAAGCTGTTTGCCAAAGTCTTGTTTGCTAAAGCGCGGCGTTAAATATAAACCGGCAACATCAAGTGTTTTTCGTGCGGCGTTTATTGTAAGAGAATCTGTTTTAATGAAATACAAACTATCTGCAGTACGTGTAGTATAACCGTTGAAATTGATAAGCGCTTCTTTCGCATATAAAAACCTTGTTGTGTCAAATTGTGTAAGTGAATCAATTTCAATGTCTTTAAATTTCATCGAAACATCTTTAAAATCAGTTATTTTTTCTTTGCCGGAAATATTGTGATAAATGAAATTTATATTACTTACTGCAAGCATTTTTAATTTAAAATGACCAAGGCTTTTTTGAATTTTTGAATACAGCGAAGCAGTGTCTTTTTTTATTGTATCACTTTTATTTACCGGGTGATAAATTTCAACAATAGGATTTTTTATATTGATCAGATCAATATTCATGTCTTTTTTATTCAGCAGATCATCAACATTTAAACCATCAATATCTAAATCTGAAAGCGAGATTTTATACACATCAACAGGCGAATTACCTTGTGCAATTAAAACCTTTAATCTTGCTGAATCAATAAGCAACTGCGCATTATGCACTTTTACAGTTGAGCCAATTACATCAACTTCAATTTTGTCTATATTCAGAACATACAAACCATTTGATGCATCTTTTACCAGTTGTTGAAGCTTTGTTATAATCAACGGTTCAAAATCTTTGCTTTTGCGCAATTTTAAATAAAGAAAACTGCCAATTATTATAACGGCAATAATGGAGATAATTATCCAGGTTTTTTTCAAAGTATGTTATGTGTTAACAAAAATGATGAATGGGATTCTGAGCATGAATACTAACTTTTACCAAATTTGTACCAACAATTTAAAACTTTTCTCTTAAAACTGCAAACATCATGGATTTGCCTTTGTAATTACTGGTTTATGAATATAAATACTTCGCAACCATTAATACGAAGAAAAAAAAAGTTACACAGCTACACAGTAAAACCAAACAAAAATTATGGATTGGAAGCTACATATTATGTGGCGGAATATGTTTGCTGTTGTACTTTTTTATTCAGGCTGAAAACCTTTAATATAAATGGATATGACAAGCGATTTACCAGGCAGAAGATTAATACGTTTTCCAAACAGTTATTTTTAGCTATTCTTTTCTTGAATAATGAATATGCCAATTGCTTTTCCATATATTTCCGCCATCGGTTGAAGATTCCCAATCCCAGTCAAAAGCATCATTTTTTATATTATGATATACCATCCTGTTTACAATTTTTCCTGTTGCACTTATGTTGGCTGGAACTTTTTTTTCTGCAGTAACCAATACCATTGAGTCTCCCTGCATTCCGCCGGTCAAAGCAATATACCCGCCTTGATCATCAATCCAGGTCTGTTGCCACATGTTATAATTTTTGTTGTACACACTCCAGCTTTTACCATTATAGTTTGTATTGGGATCATTAAAATTTTCCTGTACTGTACAACCACCCATTATTTTTTCCACATGATTTGTTGCATGTAAAGTATCATTATAAGTAAGGTTCCAGTCGCCGATCCAAAAATCAAATTGTGAAGCTTCCGGCGCAGAACATGACGAATTTTTATTTTGCGCAATTGATGTAAAGCATATCATTATACAAACAAAAAAAATAAGTTTTTTCATGCGCTATGTTTTATTAAACTTAATTAAAGTATTAAGCCATAAAAATTGTTTGTGTTGAACGGCTTTAACCATATATAAATCATCATTAACTTTTGTAATATTATTAGTTGATGATTGATGTATAAATTTGCACGCATGAATAATTCAATTGATGTTTTGGTAGAGAATGAAAAAGATGCGGAATTAAAATTTATTGGCGAAAAAGTTTTAAACAACCAGCGCTTAAGTTTTGATGAAGGCGTATTGCTTTTTGAAAAAGCTTCGTTGCCTTATGTTGGTGCTTTGGCAAATTATGTTCGTGAAAAACTGCATGGAGATAAAACTTATTTCAATAGAAATTTTCATATCGAGCCAACTAATGTTTGTGTATTCTCCTGCAACTTTTGTTCTTATTCAAGATTGTATGCACATCGTGATGAAGGCTGGGAATTAAGCAAAGATCAAATGATGAACATCATAAAAAAATATGATGGCAAACCAGTAACTGAAGTGCATATTGTTGGCGGCGTTCACCCAAAAATGAATTTATATTTTTTTGAAGATTTACTTCGTTCAATAAAAGAATATCGTCCTGATCTACACATAAAAGGATTTACTGCAGTTGAGCTGGATTATATGTTTCGCAAAGCAAAATTGAGTGTTGAAGATGGAATGAAATTATTGCACGAAGCTGGTCTTGACTCTTTGCCCGGTGGTGGCGCAGAAATTTTTGATGCTAAAGTTCGTGAACAAATATGTGCAGATAAGGTTGATGCAGAAGGTTGGTTGCATATTCATAAAGCAGCACACCAGTTAGGCATGCATACAAATGCTACAATGTTATTTGGTCATATAGAAAATTGCCGTCACCGTGTTGATCATATGGAAAGACTTCGGCAGTTACAAGATGAAACACATGGCTTTAATACATTTATTCCATTAAAATTTCGCAATCAAAATAATGACATGAGCAACGTTGCTGAAAGCTCATTGATTGAAGACATGAAAACATATTCAATCGCGCGTTTGTATCTTGATAATTTTCCGCATTTGAAAGCTTACTGGCCAATGCTTGGCAGGCAAAATGCGCAACTAAGTTTATCATTTGGTGTAAATGATCTTGACGGAACAATTGACGATACAACGAAAATTTATTCAATGGCCGGCAGCGAAGAACAAACGCCGGCATTATCAACTGCAGAATTGGTTTCATTAATTAAACAGGTAAAGCGTGAACCAGTTGAAAGAGATACTTTGTATAATGAAATAAAAAATTATGCAAAAGATGATGTGCAAGAGCTTGAAGTAAATCCTTATTACAACTAAATT